>JBMTAX010000919.1:0-1563 GCA_049429145.1 Myxococcota bacterium | reverse complement strand
TCGCCGACTACCTGTAACGGCGGAAAAGACTACTGCAACAACGCAAACGGTGCGGGCGCCTATGCGAAGACTTTTACTCGCGCGTCAGGATGCGGCACCATCACCATCAATGGCGAGGTCCAAAAAGACTACGACTATGTCCGCGTCTATAACAGCAATAATGCCGAAATCTGGAAGGGCACCGGCTCGTTCCAGAACCAGACCGTGTCCTTCTGTGCGCCGAGCACCACGGTGAAGCTGTTCTCCAACGGCTCGGTCACAGGTCCCGGCATCAACGTCACTGCGCAGTGACGTAGCCCAATGCGTGTCACGCTGCGGTTGGGGTTGCACCCGACGCAGCCAGGGTGGTGAGGGGTCGTTGCCTTCCAGGGCCGCGACCCCTCGCTCTTTTCTCACCGCCGGGATACCGATTTTCGCCATGAAAATCCTTTGCCTCGCCGCAGGTCTGCTGGGTATCGCCTGTGGCCCCCCCCCGGCCGGTCCGCCCGCGAACTCGCCTGCAGTGCAACGCAGCGCCCTACAGGATGGCGTGGACGTGGAGAGCCTGACTTGGCTGTCTGATTCGGTACGAGCCTCCCTCGTCCGCATTGAAGAGCTCGACGGAACCCCAAGGTGTACCGCGTCCTTGATTGACGAGCGCGCCCTCCTCACGGCGGCCCATTGTTTCGCGCTACCGGGTTCAGCCGATCCCCTCGAGGTCGCGGTGGAGGTCGCGAGCCTTCGTATGCGTTCGACGGTGGCGAACATTCCCCTCGCCCATGTGGTGCGCCACCCCAGCCTTGATGTCGCGGTGGCCTTTCTCGCAGTGCCGGTAGAGCCCGCTCTCGCGGCGTCGATGGAAGTCAACTACGACCCCGGGGCCATTGCCGTCGGACAGGAAATCTGGGTCATGGGTGCAGGAAGAGGAACCCCGGACGAAGTCACCGTCTCCGCTGGACGCTTTGCTATCGATCAATTGGCATCGAATGAATTGGTGGTCAGTCCCGTTGAGGATGCGCGTCTGTGTGCAGGCGATTCTGGCGGCCCCCTTCTCCTTCCCACCGGCACATCCCCCCGAATCGTAGGCGTTCACGTGCGTGGCTACCCTGATTGCTCTCCGCCGAATTACGCCGTGCGGGCGGATATTCTCGAACCGTGGCTCACCGAATCATTCGCCGAATTGCCTGCACCGCTGGCTCCTTGTGAGCCCGCGGCCGACCAAACTTTTTGTCATGAAGGCGTGGCTCGAAGCTGCGAGGAGGGTTACTGGCGCGATTATCCCTGCGACAGCGTCTACTACGCCTGTGTCGCTGACGACGAAGGAGCAGCCACCTGCGCCCCTATACCTTGTGGTGACATCTCCCCTAGCGGCAGGTGTGACGATGGAATTGCACGGGTATGCATGGGAGGGACGCTCGCTACCTTTGATTGCATTTCTGCGGGCCTTGGCTGTGATTTTCTGGTTGAAGAAGCCCGGGTGGGTTGCTCGGCCTGTACCGCTTGTGACGGTACCTGCGTCGATCACAGCAGCGATTCCTTTCATTGTGGAGCCTGCGGCGTACAATGTGCGCCAAGCGGTAGGGG
>JBMTAX010000918.1:0-1564 GCA_049429145.1 Myxococcota bacterium | reverse complement strand
ACCAGCCGAAAACCACGGTAATTGCTGGTGTTTGAGGGAACCACGTCGCCGCGGCGCTATTCCGCGCGGGCCTTGCTGGCCACTTCGCCTGACGAGCCACCCCGCACCACCCGGTACGTGCCGGTCGCTGGCATGGGCACGTAGATGGCGCCGACACCATCGGTGAGCTGCTCTGGCTCACAGGCCCCGATCACCACAAGGAAGCCCACATCACACCTCGCGACCGTGCAGGCCCCCCACTGGCCGTTGAGAGCTGGGGTCTTGGCGAAGACAGCTGCAGCCGGATGCCCATGCTACCATAGGTGTGGCTTCGACCGCAGGGCTGCCGCCCGCTGCGCGAACACGGGTCGTGAACACTTCTCATGGTACGGGCCACTGATGACCACGGGCTCTCGCCACGCCCCGACGACGGGGTGAGCGGGGCACATGGGGAGTTGCTGGTGTCCGTGAAAGCCCTCGCCCCTCACCCTGCCGTTGCCGCCCAAGCCGCGGCTACGCCGGTCCCATCGCTCAGCGACCCCGACGAGGTGTGGGTCGCGGCCGCGCAGCAGGGCGACACGCGAGCGTTTCGCGAACTCTTCGCGCGTCATCACGGGCGCATCTACGCCATGTGTGCCCGGCTGCTTGCGGACCGTCATGAGGTGGAGGACGCCGTGCAGCAGACCTTCCTCGAGGGGTGGCGCTCCCTCTACCGCTTCGAAGGCCGCAGCCGGTTCTCGACGTGGCTGACGCGCATCGCCATCCACACCTGCTTCGGTTTCCGCCGACGCTTACGCCGCCTGTGGCTCACCGCAGATCCCGACCCTGTGGGTGCCGAGCGAGAGCCTTTGTGGGCGATGGCGCCCGCTTCCCCGGATCGGGCAGCAGTACACCGGCGTCAAGAGCGCGCCATCGCCGGAGTGTTGCAGGGGCTCACGCCCCGCAAACGGGTGGTGTTCGTGCTCGCCGAGTTTGAGGGGATGACCGCCCCCGAAATCGCACGGGTGCTCGATATCCCTGACGCGACGGTGCGCACCCGGCTGTTCCACGCGCGTCGTGAGCTCGCGGGGGCACTTCGCCGTCACCCAGAGTTCGCCGACCTCTTCCCGCCCTCGGCGAGCGAGGAGGTCCCGTGACAGCGCATCCTGAAGACGCGACGCTGCTCGCTCTGCTCGCCGGCGACCTGTCGACGGCCGACGCCGAACGTCTCTCTGCCCATCTCAGTGACTGCCCCCGTTGCCAAGGCGCGAGGCAGGGTTTCGAGGCCGCGTTGGAGCGGTTGCATCAGTCTGGCGCCGAACCCTCTCCCTTCGTCGTCGCCCGGCTCGAACGCACGATTTTTTCGCGGCTCGCCGGAACCTCTCCGCGTCCGAAGCTTGTGCCGCGGCGAACCGCCGCAACGGCGGCCCTGATGGCAGGCCTATCAGGCGCGGCGCTCGCGCCCGGGGCCCTCCGCGTCTTCGTTGACCCCCGCCCTGACGCGGCTGCGGCGCCCATCGAAAGTCTCGCTCCGCGGCAACCGCCGTTGCGCGCCGCGATAGCCATGCCGACGCTGCTCCCAGAGGTGACCTCTGCGTCCGACCCC
>JBMTAX010000917.1:0-1564 GCA_049429145.1 Myxococcota bacterium | reverse complement strand
CCGCCCGACGCGAGCGCAGCCGTGGCGAAGAGAAAGGGGACCAGCAAGAGGAGCACGGCGGGCACCTTGGAAAGGATGTGCCGTGTGAGTGAGGCGGAACGCATGGGGACTCCCGTCGGTATCACCGTCATCCAGTCGCAGTGGGGGGGCGACGACGGTGGGGCGCGCGTCTTGTTGCGAGCCCGACTGCGAGGTTGGTTAGCGGAAGCGCGGGCGGCCTGCAAGTTCAGCGACAGGAAAGGAAAAAAGGGAAAGACGTCGACAAGGCATGCCTCGCCGACGTCTTCTCGCGACCTGGCGTTCAGTGCTCGGCTCTGCGGCACAAAGCGCGCGACCATTCGCCTCAGGGCGCGGTTCCATCCTCCGCAGTCACCAGCTGGCAGGTGCCTTCGGTGGTGCTCCCATCGTTCAGCTCGCACGTTTGGTCACCGGTGCAGACCTGAAGCACACCGGTCGCCGGGTCGACCCCACAGGCCGCACCGATGGTGCTCGGGGCGGCGCAGACGCCGTCGGGGTTCTCCGCATCGCTCGTCACAACTTGCACGTTCGACGTCGAGCACTCTTGCCCAGAGAGACAGCCGCACCCGGTACCTGCGCCGGTCACCTTGCAGGTGGTCACGTCGGCGGGGTCACAGATACGCCCGCAGATACCCACAGTAGCGCCCGCCCCTGTGAGGCAAAGAGGCGCCTCGGCGACGCAACTGGCATTCGCCCCGTTGCCGCAGGGCCCAAGGTTCGGGCTCGCGACGAGGCACACGTTCCCATCAGGTCCCTGCTGACAGCTGCCCGTCTGCCCGAAAGCCGCAGTACAAGCCTGGCCCACCGTCTCGCAGGTGGCGTAGCAAGCAGCGGTGGAGGTGTCGGGCGCGGTCCCCGGCCCGAAGAGACTGCTGCACACCTTGCCCTCGCCGCACGCATTGCTTCCGTAGGCGCAGGGGGCGCCAAGGTCGAGGGACGTCGTGGCGCCTCCGCCAGTCCCTGTTCCGCCTTCGCTCGTTCCTGCATCGTTGCTGCCGGCATCGGTGCTGCCCGCGTCACCGCGCGTGTCGTCGCTCGATTCACCCTCCTCACTGAGCTCAGCGGTACCTGCGTCATCGTCGCCACCGACGGCGCCAGGACATGCGGTAAGCAAGACAGCGGAAAGACCGAGCAGAACGGGAAAGACTCGAGACATAGAACGACGCATGGGACCTCCAGGAGGCCGGGGTGCTCACCGGCGACAACGAGGGGAGCATGGGGCCCTGGTCTTCTGTGTCAACGGCGTCACCCACTGCTGACGTCGACAGCACAGAGGTTTCAAGTGCAGTGTTGACGGCCGCGCACGCCTCAGCGTGGCGAAGCTACAGGGACACGAAGTTGCTGCAGTTGTGCGTCGTCGAGCGCGGGCAGGCAATCGGTACGCCGCGTTGGGCTCATCAGGTTGCCGGCCCCTGCGTGATGCGCAAGCCCGAGAAGATGACCAATTTCGTGGGCCACGACGAGGCCGGCGGGCCCCCGCGGACGAGTCAGTCGCCACCCCACAAGCACGGTGGGAGTCCTCGGCTCTGTCCCAAGGGCGTCGAAG
>JBMTAX010000916.1:0-1567 GCA_049429145.1 Myxococcota bacterium | reverse complement strand
CGTCCCATGCCGAGCAGATGGCGGCGTACACCGTGGCGAAGGCGCAGTGGGCGAACGAGAACGCCAAGCGGGAGCGGGCGCTTGACTCAGCGGTCGAGGTCAGGGGCGCGGAGCTCGAAGCCGCGAGTGCGGCTGAGCGCGCGCGGGTCGCAGCAGTCGCGGCCCAGCAGGAGCTCGATGCGGAGATTGCGCGGGCCAACACGGCACTCTCCCGTGAGGTGCCACTTGTGGCGCCCAAGACGACCCTCAAGAACCCCAATGCGGTCGCGGTCGTCATCGGGAACCAGACCTATCAGCGCGGCGAGGTGCCGCCGGTCGATTATGCGGTGCGCGATGCCGCCATGATGCGGCGCTATCTCGTGCAGACCTTCGGTTTCAGGGAAGAGAACATCATCTTCGAGCAGAACGCGTCACTAGCTACCCTGACTCGCATCTTCGGGTCGAGGGATGATGGCAAGGGGCAGCTGCACGCCTTTGTCGCACCTGATTCAAGCTCGGATGTCTTTGTCTTCTACTCTGGTCATGGCGCACCTGATCCTGGATCGGGAACCGCCTATCTAGTATCCGCCGATGCGGACCCGCAGTCGATCCGGCTGACCGGCTATCCCATGCGGCAGCTCCAGACCAACCTCGCCCTGCTGCCTGCGCGGTCGGTCACCTTGGTGCTGGATGCCTGCTTCAGTGGGCTCGCCGACCGTGGCGCTCTGCTTCGTGGGATGAGTCCCCTGACCCTGCGGGTCGAGAACCCCGTGCTCACGATGCCGAACAGCGTAGTCCTCACGGCGTCGCAATCGACCGAGGTGAGCGGCTGGTACGATGCCCAGCGACACGGCCTCTTCACCTATGTCTTCTTGGATGCCTTGACCAAGGCCTTCCAAGAGGGTGGGGCGGGGGAGATCCCGACCGCCCAGCAATTGCAGTCGGCCATCTCGCCCGAGGTGATGCGCCTCTCCCGTCGCCTCAGGCAGCGCGATCAGACGCCACAGGTCTTTGGGCAGGGCGCGGCTGAGCCCCTGCCATTCATTCGTCGGGAGCAATAACTGATGCGCTGGTCACACGTGATTTCGCGCCGTGTCCTGCTGACCACGGTGCTTGTGGGCATTACCGCCTCGGCCTGTAAGGAGACCGTCACCGAACCGATCGCTGTCGCGTCCGTGACCGTGACGGGTGGGGGCGGGACCCTGCGGCTCGGTCAGTCCACGCAGCTGACCACTACCCTCAAATCGACGGAGGGGTGGACGCTCCCCAACGTGGGGGTTTCTTGGACCTCTTCCGACGCCGCCAAGGCCACAATCTCTCCGTCAGGACAGGTCACGGCAGTCGCACGTGGACCTGTCACCCTTACGGCGGCGGCGGGTGGGGTCACAGGAACAGGTGCCGTCACGGTGATCGGGGTGCAATCCATCGCCTTAGCGCCGGAGACGCTTTCCGTCATCGTCACTCAAACGCGGCCGATGACGGCGACCACGGTGCTCGATGCGGGGGTCACGGTCACGCCGACGTGGCGGAGCTTGGATACGACGATCGCTAGGGTCGATACCGCAGGGCGTGTGACGGCTAAAAGCAT
>JBMTAX010000915.1:0-1569 GCA_049429145.1 Myxococcota bacterium | reverse complement strand
CGAGGAGGTACCGGTCGAGGTAGCGCACGTCCGCCATGAGCGAGAGCGGAGGGACGTCACCAAGGTGCAACTCCCCGGTGGTCACCCCGAGCCCAGCTGCAAGGCGAAGCACTGCCTCCTGGGCGAACCGACTGAAGTTCCCCTCGCAGCAGGTCTCTGCGGCGGCCTGCATGATTTCCGCGTGCTTCGGGTAAAGCAGGAAGCTCGTCATCTTGCCTGACGTCATGTTCGGTTCCCCTCTTCTGCAACCGTGGCGAGGTCGGCGCCGACGACACCCAGCTCTTGCTGGACAGCGTCCACGAGCAAGGGTGACGCGTGGTAGCGGGACGTATGGTCGATGCGGAGGAGGAACCGCTCCGCCATCTCCACGTAGAGTTCGACGGCCGCCCGAAATGTCTCTGCCGAGGCTTCTTTGCCGTCGGAAGGGAGCTGTCGGGGGCAGTCATCCGCCTCGGCGCCACCGATCAAACTGAGTGCGTACTCGAGGGATGCCTGCTCGATGAGTGCGGTGCGGTTGCCCGAGGTGAGCACCTCGGCACAAGTGTCGGCGAGCTCAATGACGTCCTCGGCAAGCCGAGCACTCCGCAGGACCGATTTCTGCGGGGTGAGCGGCTCATCGAACGCGGGTGGCGGATTCGACTTCGATTTCGAGGGCCCTCGTTTCTTCTTCATCTCCCGCCTCCGAAGGTGTCGACATAAACCGAGAAGCGCGTGCCGCGTTTGGCCTCGACGACGTACTCGGCGCTGTTGAGCCTGTCGGACTTCGTGCGCGACGCGTTGCCCGCGCCGCGGATGGCTGCGCCTGCGGGGTTGTCACCGACGACGTCGGCGATGATGCCCGCGGTGCTGTCGACGGCGCCCTGGACGGCCCCTGCACCGACGTCGGTGACGCCGCCGAGGGTCTTCACTCCTGGGATACCGGCGCGTCCATCGGTGCCCATGGCCACGCCGCGCAGGGCGTGCTGGCCCGAGCGAGTCTTTGCGAACTGAAACCGCACGAGAAGGCGCGTGCCTTGGGCCCCCTCGGTGACGCCGTGGAGCTGCGTGCCAGCAGGCAGGGGGCCACCGTCGAGTTCCGCGGCCGCCGTCAGCACCGCGATGACAGGACCAGACGGGCTCGAGGCGACGGTGCTGTCGAGGCGCACGGGCAAGCGAGTACCGGACGAGGTCTTCGCTGGCTCACTCGGTGACGACGTCGAGGAGTCCCCTGAGGCCTTCACGGCTGCCGTATTGAAGTCGGTCCGGCCCCCGTACCTCGCTGCCCACGGGTCGTCGGGATCGGGAGCTTCTGCCGCAGCATTTGCGCTCGCTGGCGCGGCTCGAGGAGTTCGTCGCGTCCCAGGTGAGGTCGCTGTGGTCGGGGGTGCAGCCACAGGAGCCTGCGCTGGCTCCGCGGCAGCGACGACAGCGGCGGCGGGGGCAGCGACGGGAGCGGGATAGCGCACCTCGGGCATGACGCTCGCCTGCTCGAGGGCGCGAAGCTCTGCCTCCCCTGAGCGTTTGCGCTGTGCCTCCTCCGGGTCGACGAAAGCCGTGCTCGCCTTTGGGCTCGGCGTCGACTCGATGACG
>JBMTAX010000914.1:0-1569 GCA_049429145.1 Myxococcota bacterium | reverse complement strand
CACACGAGTTCGAACGGCCCACTGCCCCCGAGGCCTCGGCCGATCACCCGCGTCAAAGCCATGGTCCCCGAAATCACACCCGCGCTGGTGTCGACTTCCACGCTGACGTTCGCTGGCGCAACCAAACCCAGCGCAGCCCCCAGAGATGGCGAACCCGGCGCGCTCCCTGCGGGCGTCGCGCCAGCGGCGGAAGCAGAGGCGTCGTCCTCGCCGGTCTGCACCAGTGAGGAGAAGAGCCACAGGGCAAGAGCGGACAGCTTCACGCTTCGGGCTTCGCGGCTGCGCCAAATCCCGCGTACCGAGCAGCCTCGAGGTCAGCGCGATCGAGGCGTTCGAGCAACGCCACCACCTCAGCTCGAGCCGCCTCCAAGGCGCGGCGATCCACCCCGGGGGCGAATCGTGCGGGGGCCTCGGGCGACGCGCGGAGGCGTCCCTCAGCGGCAGAGACCGCAACGCTTCCCCGCGGTCCGACGGGGTCGACGCCCCCGTCGCGGACGGCATGGCCTTCGTCGGTCGGGTCGAGGTCGAGCCCGACGAAATCACCCGCATGCTGGTCCTCGAGAAGCTGTCGGGACAGCAACTCGGCCATCTCTTCGTCTTCGACACCCTCCACGTCGATACAAGCCACCTCGGTGGCCACGGCAGCCGTAGGGGGAGAAAACGGCCGGTAGTTTGGGGTCACGGGCAACAATGAGGGTTGCTCGCCAGCGAGCTCCACGGCCTCGCCACGAGCGAGGCCGCGCAGCGCTTGCCTGGCACCCGCAATGGTAAAGCGCTGCACATGGAGCAGCTCACGCACCACGAGCAGCGATTCAACGTCGCGTCGGCGGTAAAGCCGGTGCCCACTGCGTGACTTCTGCGGCTTTACTTGCGGAAACTGCGTTTGCCAGTACCGCAGCACGTGAGGCTCTACCCCAATTAATGCGGCCACCTCCCCGATTTTAAAGTACTTCTTATCGGGAAGCCCGGCCTGTTCCACCGCGGACCAGATGGCTGCCCCTGTTCCTGCCTGTGAACGCTGCGTGGTCATAGACATCCTTCACGGAGAGCCGCCGTCGCGGGCCGCCTTTTCCAGAACGAAAGCCGAGCTACCTCAGCTTCATCGAACTCAATCGAACTCCGCCTCGTCGTCGCCATCGGCTCCCGCCACCGCGGTGGTCGCCTCGCCAGACAGCGCCCCTTTCAGGACTTGGCTCGGCTTGAAGGAGAGCACATTGCGCTCCTCGATGACGATCTCATCGTTGGTCTGCGGGTTCCTGCCGCGCCGCGGGCGTTTGTAGCGCACCTCGAACTTCCCAAAGCCTGAAATCTTCACCTTCTCGCCACGTTCCAAGGTGTGCTTCATGGTCTCGAACACGACCTCGACGAGCTCGGTGGACTCCTTTTTGGAGAACCCCACCTTCTCGTAAACACTCTCCACGAGGTCAGCTTTCGTCATTGTGCTCGTGGCCATGCTTGTGGCTTTCTTTTCAACCATGGGTTCCTCGGCGGGGGCAGTTCCCCGGGTCAACTGACGTCGACGAGTGGGAGAGCATAAACATGAACGCCCCCCTCCCGGCAATGGTCCGA
>JBMTAX010000913.1:0-1569 GCA_049429145.1 Myxococcota bacterium | reverse complement strand
GGGGGGGGGGGCCCCCCTCGACGTGGATGCACCATCGGCAGGGAATGTTCTTGCTGATGGCTTCGGTGCTAACATAGGAGGCATGTCCACCACATGGCTCGCGCGTGCCTCCCTTCTTACCCTGGCCCTGCTGCCCTCGTGTCTCCGGGTGGAGCTCGAAGGGCTGCGATGTGACGAAGCCCACCCGTGCTTAGACGGCTTCGCGTGCGTCGAGGGAGCATGCCTCGCCACTGCCACGCTCACCTCCTGCGTCTCAGACGAAGAATGCGGTGATGGGCGCTGCACCGAAGCGGGCTATTGTGGAGGCCCCCACGGCGATGCGGGTACGAACGACGACGCAGGCGTAGAAGACGCGGGCGTAGCGACGCCTGACCCAGGGCCGTTGCCCGAAGTGGACGCAGGCGTCTTCGAAGGCTTCGACGATGGCTATCTCGAGGCAGACCCCGGCGCGGTTCCCCCCGCTGACCCCACCTGCCCCTTCACCCTCGCTGCGGACGTGATCGACGACGGGGCGCTGGCAGGCGACGCGGGCCCCGGCGGCTGCCTCGATGAAGACGGTGATGGGCACGGCGAGGGCTGCAGCGCGGGGTCTGACTGCGACGCCACCCGCACGGAGCTATACGCATCGAGGGAGGTTTTCCTCGACTTCGACGAGGACGGCTACACGCGAGGAGAACCGCTGGTCATCTGCACGGCTGACTGCGTCCCCGCCCAGCTGGCGGTCGACTCTTTGGGAAGCGATTGCAATGACCTCGATGACGAGCGCCATACCCCCATCAGCGTGTACCGTGATGGTGACGGCGATGGTTACACCACGGGTCCCCTCCTCGATGTCTGCGGCCCAGGCGACGTGCCGGCCGGTTTTGCGGCGGAGCCGTCGAGCGTGCAGGACTGTGACGATGAGAACGCGTCTGTGCAGGTCTACGTGGCCGCCTACAACGACGTCGACGAAGACGGGATTACCGCAGGGGACTTCGGCTGGCAGTGCGGCACCGACCCGCCGGGGCCTGGCTTTCCGAGCACCCGCAGTGACGTCGAAGATAACTGCCCCCTGGTCGCAAACCCCGGGCAAGAAGACCAAGATCAAGACGGCGTCGGCGACGCCTGTGACCTCTGTCCCTTGGGTGCAGATCCAAACCAGCCTGACATGGATGGCGATGGGCTAGGCGATGGATGCGACAATTGCCCCGCGGTGAGCAATGTCGCCCAAGATGACCTCGACGGGGACGGCGTGGGCGACGTATGCGACGATGACGACGATGGCGACGGCATCCTCGATGCGGACGATCGCTGTCCGCGTCTGTCGGGAGCCACGCAGGACGACCTCGACGGGGACGGCGCGGGCGACGCCTGCGACGATGATGACGATGGGGACCTCTTTCTCGATGGGGTGGATAACTGCCCTGCCGTCGCGAACGGTGACCAAGCCGACCTCGATGGGGACGGCACGGGTGACGTCTGCGACAAAGACCAAGACGGTGACGGCATCCCTGATGACGTCGATGCCTGCCCCAGTGGTCAACATGCCTGGCGCTCAGAGGCTGGGACCGATCACGACGCCGACGGATG
>JBMTAX010000912.1:0-1571 GCA_049429145.1 Myxococcota bacterium | reverse complement strand
GTTCCCGCCCCTGATGGACTCAATACGAACAGCTGATCGGAGATCTGCATCTCGACGTCTGCGTACACGTAGCCGAACCGAACTGAGGTCGTCGCGTTGAAGCCGGTACCACGGATTACAACCAGCGAGCCGCCCGCAGGATCGCCATGAAGGGGCTCTATCGACGAGATGACTGGAGGCGACCCGAGATCAGCCGGTTGTTCGTAGTTGAAACCTTGAAGGAGCGTCGCATTCTGACCATCCGGATTCCGAACTTCGATCGAAGCAGGGCCGCGTTCGCGAGCGGGCACGGTGGCGAACATTCTATTGGGGTTCAGTCGCGTGACTGTGTCTGCGACCTGTCCTCCAACGAGGAGCGAGATGCCTTCTTCAAAGTTGCCGCCGATAATTTCGATGATGGTTCCCCCTTGGGTGGATCCGCGCGCAGGCGTCACAGATGTCAGGAAGGGAGGCAGTGCGTAACGGTAACCCGAGGTCAGCGTAGAAGACTGGCCGTCGGGATTGACGATACGAACGGCCACCGGGCTCGGGTCGTCGCCCGGGGGTGTGAGCACGGTGAGTTGGGAGTTCCCACTCGTGGAGATAATTTGGGCCTGCTTCGCTCCGAAATAGACTTTCGTACCACTCGCGAAGTTATTCCCGAGGATTACGACGGTCGCATTTCCGACCAAAGGACCGGAGTTTGGGTTGACGGTGGACAATGCTGGTGCAGCTAGGTACTCATAGGAGCCAGGGAGAGACGTGAACTGCCCATCAGGTGCCACATAGCTCACGCCAACGCGGCCATTTACCCCAGCGGGCGATAAGGCCGTCACCAAGGTAGATCCTACCCGTGTGACATTATTTGCCCGGTTGGCACCGACGTAAACCTGACCTCCTGGCTGCAGGTTTTGACCGACGAAGTTCAAAGCTTGTCCGCCGGCTGAAGGCCCTGCGGAGGGCGTCACCCCTGTCAAAATCGGAGCGGGGGCGAGAGGAAGCTCATATTCGAATTCCTCGGCCGATTCATATCCCACCCCAGTAGGATTGAAGAGGAGAAGAGTAGCGGGTCCAATCGAACCCGGCGGGGTTATGAAGGTGAGCTTTGTTGAGCTCAACACTGTCAGCTGGAGAACTCCGTGGCCGCCCAAAGCGACTTGGATGCCACTTTCGAAGCCGGAACCCACGACCTCAACGGGGGTGCCCCCCAAAGAGGAGCCCCGCGCGGGAAATACCTGGCTGATAGTGGGGGCTGCTACCGGGCCGGGAGCTACGACGTAGGTGTATCCGTCGCTCAGTGTCGCAGAAAGTCCCCCGGGGTTGACGACGCGCAAGTCTGCCACGCCGGCGCCGCAAGGGGGCGCGATGGCAACGATGTTATTCTCGTCCCACACTTCGACTTCAGCTGCAGTGCCATCGAAGAATGCTTGGAGGCCCTCTACGAAGTTGCTTCCCTTGAGAAGAACCCGCTCCCCTCCCAGAGTCCCACCTTGGGAGGGTGTCGCGCTAGCCAGCGTTGGCTGCGGAGAAATAAATATGAAACCACCTGCGCGCGTACCACTCAGGCCCGTAGGATTGCTTACCACGACGTC
>JBMTAX010000911.1:0-1571 GCA_049429145.1 Myxococcota bacterium | reverse complement strand
CCCACCGCGGGTCCTGGCTACATGGATCGTCGCTCAGGGAGCTGGCGTCAGCAGATTGAAGGTATTGAGCCCGAAGCGATACATGCCGTACCGGCCAGCGGGGACCACGACCTCGTCACCCGTGACGAGGACACGGCTCGGCCAACCCCGAAGTGCGAAGAAAGCCTGGGCCCAGGGGTTTGTCGCGTCATCGAGATTGAGCACCAAGAGACCGCCCGAGACCTGAAACAAGGCACGGCCGGCGCGCGCGTCACGCAACTGGGCCCACGCGTCGACCACGGTGGTGCTGCGCACAGACATATCACCGTCAGCGTCGAGAACACTCAGCTTGGTGACGTAATCGGCATTGGTCTGAATGAAAGGCCATGCGAGCTGGTGCGTGACGAGCGCGTGCCCCGCCCCATCGAGAACAACCTGCTGCACTACGTCGCGCTCGAAGGTATGCAGCGACTCGAGCGTCGCCATCGAACCGTTCACCGTAACCCGGTTCAGGCTCGTCTCAATGATCTCGTCCCCCCACAAATAATCGCGGGTAATCAGGGTGTCGCCGTCTGCCGCCAAGAGTTCACCTGGCACATTGATGCCATCCCCCAGGGTGACCGCATCGAGGTCGCTGAGCGTGAGCTGCCGCGCGAAGTAGCGTACGAAGGGAAGCGACGTGCCAGGCACGTCCACGGGACGCTTGTACGACGCCCACAGCGCGTTCCCGTCTTGGACCAGCGCCACTGCTTCGTCTTCTACGGGCAGAGCCAAGGTGTCTAGCAGTGCCGGGGCCGCGGGGTTGCGCAGGTCGAGAATCTCGAGAGAGAAAGTCGTCCAATATCGATAGTTGTCGTTATCCCAGCAGGAAGTTTCGGTCCTGATGCTGTCTTCATCGACGTTCTCGCACTCGTATTCATACTGGTTTTCGACATAGCGATAGGTGCAGCTTCGGAACTGACCCTGGCACACGGGCTCCTCTGCAGGGGCCGACTGGCGGCAGGTGATGCCACCCTCGATATACGTACATTCTTCGGTGTCGCTGCGGCACGACGAGGCTTCATTGCTGTAGGTGTTGCAGATGCGCTCGGTACCAAGAAGTTCTTGCTGGTAATCGCGGCGCAAAAAGGCCAGCGCGTCGGTGGTCGCAAATACTTCGTGCTGCATGCCGTAGGCGCCCGGGTATCCATAGTCACAGCCCATACAGTCCACCGCGGGGCCACCGTAATAGTTGTAGTTCTCGCCAGGGGAGAGCCGCTCCGTGACGAGCTCGCCGACCTGGGTGGGCATGGTGGGGTCGCTGAGGTCGTAGGTCGTGACCTTCGTTTCGTAGGTGTAAGGGTAGACACTGTAGTCGAGGACCTTGGTCTCGACGCTCACGAGGAGGTCGCCGGCCGCGTAGAGCTGGGCGGCGGCGGGTACCTCGATACGGGCCAGGGGGAGCCCGGCATCGATATCGGTGGCGGCCTCTACAATCTCTACGAGGGTCTGGGGTCTCTCAACATTCGTGTCGTACCACCAGCCGTAGTCGTCGGCGCGTCGTTTTACCCGGGCACGGTAGGCCCCGAAGACGAAGATGTCGGTGTAGTTCG
>JBMTAX010000910.1:0-1571 GCA_049429145.1 Myxococcota bacterium | reverse complement strand
CTGGGAACAGCGGTGGCCTCGAGCGGTCGCTCGAGAGTCCGAATGCGAGGCCCTTCCCGTCGTCGAAACGCCTCCAGATTAGGATGCAGGTCGGAGAGCCACACCTCGCACTCGACCCCCCGCGCAGCCATGGCGCGCTGCAGCAGAATAGGACCTGCCCCTGCCCCTGAGCACAGGTCGAGGATGCGCGGTGTGGGAAGCTGCCGCAGAAGCCTCTCCACGATGGGCACCAACCCCTGATACGGGTCGATGAACTCCTGGGCATAGCTCAAGTGGTCAACGACCCATGACCGTAGTCGTGCGGGGAACCACGCCTGATCCTCCAGCTCCGCGAAACCGACACGCACCATGATTCCCCCGTCCCTTCCGTCCTTTTGTGAATGTTGACAGTCGCCTGACAATCATCTTTGTCCGAACGCACAGTGGGCATGGCGTGCGAATAACTGATTCGACTACGACATCCCCGCGGCATACCCCGAGCCCCCCCTGGCGAGACATTGCCAAGATCCGAGTGGCGAAAGTCCAGGCACCCGCTCAGCGCGGGTCCCGTTAGAGGAGTCCTGCTTTCGCGAAATAGTGGCACGCGACAGCAATTGAGAGGGCCGCGACGGCCTCCTGCCAGTGCGTATATAGGGGCCGACGGGACCTGAGCCGTCCCTCGTCTCCCTGGTGATGCGTCCGACGCAGAAACGATTGCAGACGAAGCTTGAGTTCGGCGCCATCGACGATGTCGAGCAAACGACCATCTTCGGCGATGCGCAATTTCCCCGTCTCCTCGCTCGCAACAAGGATGAGCGCATCTGTTCTCTCCGCCAGGCCAAGTGCCGCGGCATGCCTGGTTCCGAACTTCTCAGGCCGACTGATGTTGCGAGAAAGCGGAAGCTGAACACCAAACCTCGAAAAACGCCCTCCTTGCACGATAACGGCCCCATCGTGACCTGGGGAATGGGGATCAAACAAACTCATGAGCAGCTCTCGGCTGATCTTTCCCCCAAGCGGGATCCCACCGGTCAGATGGTTCTCGATATGATCCCGACCTTTCACCACGAGTAAGGCACCTAATCGACGACTGGCAAATGAAATAAATCCGTCGACAATCGCGTCAACCCAAGGACCATTTCTGCCTACCCCCAAGGAGCCCCGAGTACCGTTTCGGTCGAGCAGCTTGAGCCAATCCAGAAATCGGCCCGCCTCATTGATCGCAGCTATTGTGCATGCAAAAACGACAACTGCTCCGAGCACTGGAAATATGATGCGAAATGCCACAAGCGAGAGGATACCTGCGATTCCGTACAGCAGGATTGCGCCGTTGCACAACCAGAGCACGGCCTTCGCATGTCGACGAAACACCAGCCGGACCCCAGAAAAGAGGGCAAGCGTGATTGCCGCAATATCGAAAATGGGCGCCAAACTTGCGAACCACAGGTAAGCACGGTGCAACGCCGCTTGCTCCCCCATACTCGCCCTCCGGGAATCCACAGCTTCGTCCGGGACTGACACCGCTCGCGTCCCATCGACGGGAGGGCATACCAAGCTACAGAGAGAAATAGAGCACCAAGCGCCGTGCCAAC
>JBMTAX010000909.1:0-1571 GCA_049429145.1 Myxococcota bacterium | reverse complement strand
GGAACGTTTGGTCGAGCGGTATGGACGAAGTCCCGAGCACCAGCAAATCATCGGCGGACGCGGCATCGAGCAGCGCTTCCGCGGTGACCACCTGCTCGGGCGAGGTGATGGGCTCTACAATGATGGCATCCCAGCTGGTCAGGTGCTCGCCCGTCACCGCATCGATGTAGACGTGCAATAGACTCGGTGTCGCGTCCTCCAGTACCGCACGCAGGCGCACTTCGTAGGCGGGACCGACCTCATGGCCGAGCGCATAAATGATGAGCTCGGGTTCGGGGGTTTCCTCAAGCGTCCCGCGCAGTTTCTCCAGGGCGAGCTGTAGCGCATCGCTTTCCGATAAGAGTTCGGAAGTATCGAGGAAGATACCTTGCTGCAGGCTGCGCTCGATGTTGCGCAAGGCGCCTCGTTCGTCGCTATGTACCACGACGTCACCACCGAGGACCCGATAGCCAAGGAACCGGGTCCTAAAACGGACGCTTTCGGCTCCATCTTCATGGAGGGTGACGACGTCCACCTCAACGGAGTAGTCATCGTTCGCAAATCTGGGATCGACATTGCGGCGAAGGTGGGACAGCGACCGCTCGATCGCACGGCGACTGCGATCGCTGCCCGCGCTCTGCTCAGCGTTGTCTTCACGGCTTTCGCCTGCGAGGACATTCGCTGCAAACGGGTCGTCCCACCCGGGCGCCATCGGTCCTTCGGTGTACTCCCAAGACTCGGTGCCGCAGGCCAACTGGAGCGCCAAGGAGCCTGCGATAAGAGACGAGATTTTGTGAGCCACAATGACCTCCGCGGTGCAGCCCCAACGCAAGCCTCGCGCCAAGAAAACTTGCATGCCGACCTGGCCAAAGAATCGGGGGGATGGGTTCGTGACGAACGCACCGCAGCGGAACGTGCATGTACGGGTCACCAGAATGAGGGTGTCCCGTGCACCGCACCCTCCGCAGGTCAGTGGGTGCCTTACCCATCCGCGGGGCAAGCCCAGATCATCCGCGTCTGTTGGGTCGTTGTTGCGATCGCCTGCTCATCATCTGCCCTGGTGGCGAGCAGGCCGTACAGTTCGGGGAATGATTGCTGGAACAAAGGGCATCACTGTATGGACCGGAGCTCTCGGCTTGCCTGCCTACCATCGTGCTTCGCCCGGCAATGCTCTTACCCAAAGACAAATTGCAACGCTCCCGCTGAGCGCTTCGCTCGAGCCTTCAGGTGGCAGGAGCCAAGATGATGAAATGTTAACTCAGGGGGATATTCGACGGCGCCGCAGCGCCTCAGCGACTTGGTCAGGGTCATCTGTGGCGAGCACATCGACCCCGGCGTCGAGGAGTCCGTCGTAGATGCCGGGGCCGTCCGATCCTGCCCGTTCGTCGAGGGTGGCGAAGGTTCCCACCTGGACGCTGATGTTCGCTTGGTGTAGTCGCTGGAAGATGTCGGGGGTGACACGCTCGACCCCCGCGAAGGCAATAACGCAGGCACCGCGCTCGGATAAATCGCCAATGGAAGCGACATCCTCCAGAGTGAATGCAGGCACAGAGAGGCACAGCTCCGGGTAGCGCGAGAATAGGCCCGCTGCC
>JBMTAX010000908.1:0-1572 GCA_049429145.1 Myxococcota bacterium | reverse complement strand
ATGGAACGGCCCCGCACGAAAGGGGAGGGCGGGGCGCGGCGACTTCGCAGTCTTGCCTCAGCAGCCAACTTGGGCGGGCCGCCTTGCTGGCCCCGTTGCCCGAAGCGGCTCCTTTCTCTCTATCCGTAGCCAAGTTAAGAAACGCGGATGCCTGACATCTTGCTCTTGTCTCTTTTGTCTCTCTTGCCTGCCGTCGAAGGCGGTGACGTAGACGCCACGCTGCCTGCGGTCGCCCGCATCACCTCGGAGGACTTGTTGTCCTACCAGATCTGCACGGGGACACTGATCGCGCCCGACGTGGTGCTCACCGCGGCGCACTGCGTCTCGCCGGCCGGCTCCATGAGGGTTGACATCACCGGCGAGGATGCGACGACGACATTGCGAAGCTTCGGCGTGCGCACCGCTCTCGCGCATCCGGCGTACAACCCCGAGGGCAACGACGGCGACGACCACGCCTTCAACGACATCGGCTTGCTCGTGCTCGCCGAAGAGGTGTCCGCCGACGTCGCCGCGCCGCTGCCGCTGCATCGTGCAACTCTCGCCGACGACATCGCTGGCGAACGCGTGCTTTCGTTCGGCTATGGCCGAACACAAACCGAGGAGTCGGGCACCAAGCGCTCCGTCGAGCTCTTCATCGGCTGGCTGCTCGACGACAGCTACTCGCTGGCGGGCTTCGACCTCAACGATGTCGAGGCCGGTGCGGTCACCATCAAAAAGGGTCTGTGCGGTGGCGACTCCGGCGGCCCCGATTTCGTGCTCGGTGAGGATGCCGAGACGCGCGAGCTCATCGGTGTGCACGCGTTGGCTCATTCGAACTGCGGGCTGGCCGAGTCCACGCGGCTCGACACCCACCTGCAGGACTTCATCGATCCCGTGCTCGCCGGTGACGTGCCCGGCGGTTGCACCGGCGACACGCTCGACGCGGCGTCGTGCAACGCGGCGCTCGAAAGCGGCGGCTGCGGCTGCAGCACGGCGAACGATCAACGCTCGTCGTCGTCGCTGCTGGCCGCGCTGCTCGCCGCGCTGTGTCCGCTCGCGCGGCGCCGTGGCGGCCGGCCTTCTTCAGGCCTCAAGGGACACCTGAACCGGCCATAGAGGGTCACCGCAAAACCGGCCAAAGGCCGAGTGCCCGAGCTCGTCGACGCCCCAGCCGTCGACGGCGGAGCCATGTCCAGTGTCGCGCCGCGGACTGGACTTCCACGGTCCCCACCTGTGCGCGACGGAGGTTCAGGCGATGACGGCGTCCGCGGTTCCGGGAAACCGGTTGCGCAAGGCGCCCTATGCTTCCTATCCGCCGGAGCGGGCCGCAGCGAGCGCGTTGGCGATCAGGGACGGGGAGACGACGACGGCGCGGGTAACGCTTTCCTCCCGCCGCCCCGGGTTCGCCCGCGCCGAAAGGTGACGATGACCGGCTTCGATCTGCTCGCCGAGATGCGCATGCGCGAGTGGCTGCAGCGTCCCGCTGCCGAGCGCGCGTCGTCGCCTCCCGACGTCGATCCGGCTCTGCCTCTCGAGATCCAGCTGTTGCGCGACGTCGTGCTGCTCGACCACATGGCCACGCATGCGACGGGC
>JBMTAX010000907.1:0-1579 GCA_049429145.1 Myxococcota bacterium | reverse complement strand
AGCCAGCTCCTGCCGCGCGCCAGGTATCTGCCGCGGGCGTGGCGTACCTCTTGGGCAAGTCCCAGGCCATCAGAGCACCCGCCCCCGGGGCCAGGGCGCGGAATCTGCCTGTTCCCACCACGGAACGGCGACCCGGGGGAGATTCCACTTTGCCTGGGTTGCCGATGACATCTTGCCGGTGGAACCCCCTCGAATGGTACGCGCCGTGAAACCCACCCCGCCTTCACCAGAGGAAGAGGCCTCGACCCCTCTCGACGATGTGCTGCTCGCGGACATCGAAGACGCGCTTTTGGAGCGACACAGCGCGGCGCTGCAAGATAGTGAGCGGCTCGAAGTTGACGGTGCCACGGGCTCTCGTGCGGCGTTTCTGCGCTTCGCCGTCGGGGACGACCAGCTACGGCACGAAGGCGAGCTCTTTGTCCGTGGAGCAGCAGGTCCCTCCCTTGACGGTGCCCTTGGCACCCTCGTGGATTTCCTCGATGGCCTCCTCGATGGTTGGGCGAGGGGGGGGCGAGTGGACTGGCTGCCTCTCGATTGGGCGACCTACTCGTACGATCAGACGACGGTCTGGGGCCGTGGCGATGTGAGGCGCCCTCACCTAGAGCACGAGGCTGATGCACTGCTGCGGCAAGGCCACGCGACACCGGAGGAGTGAGTACTTCGTCCGCGCACCGCGCCTCCCCTGCGGCACGGCCTACTCGGGAAAGAGAACATCGGGCTCGACCCGCACCACCCCATCGATAGCGGTGAGGCTCGCCGCGTTCACCGTGGGAATCTCTACCGTGACGGCGTTGGTCAACCACCAGTGGTCGACGACGACACCATTGTAAGCCCGAAGTGCCTGCTGAAAGCCTCGTCGCTGTGCTTCCGCCTGCGCGCGGAGAGCTTCGGCGAGCGGAGGTGCGGAACTCGGGTCGTCTTTGAGCGCCGCACGGTACGCGGAGGCGTCGGGAGGGTCGCCCGCGAGATAGACGACGAACCGCTGTGTTCCAGGCCTCGCCCCAGCAAGCGGCTCCGGGCCAGGGGGTTGCTCTTCCTCACATGCCGCAAGACCCACGATTGCCATCGTCGAGCAACACAGGATGCGGAGGCTGGGGAGGAAGAGAAATCGAACCATGGTCCTCTAGGGGAGTGTGCGGACATTCAGGTTGTAGGAGACAGCAGCGGGTCCTGTCCATTCCTCGCCTCGACGCGGGCGGGTGGCGGCCGCCGGGCACCTACGACGCGCGAAGCCTCGAAGAGAAACTACTCAAGGACAGCCGCCCCATGATGCGTACTTCGAGGCAGGGCCAGGCCCGGCGAACACTTGTATCGCGGCGAGGCGCTCATCACCATTTTGGAAGCTGACCTCAGCGTTTGCCGGCATGACGACGGTATCGCCGGGTCCCACGTCGAAGTTGACCCCATCCATCGTCATACGCCCACGTCCGAACAACACATGGATATACTCCTCGGTCGGATCGCGGTGGGGCGGCACTGCGGCGCGAGGGGCCAACTCGAGGCGCCCCATCCAAGCGTTTCGTCCCTCCCCGAGGGGAGTCACCCACGCCTTGCCATGGGGGGCCTCGCGGGTGCAGGC
>JBMTAX010000906.1:0-1580 GCA_049429145.1 Myxococcota bacterium | reverse complement strand
AGGAAGAGTTGGCGGGCGGGTCCCGGCACCAAGCTGAGCTGCCGCTCCACCGTCTTCTCGGAAAGCAGTTCGGCCGCCCGTGCCGTGGGCGGCGGTGGCGCCACGGGGGCTGCAGTAGGCATCGTTGGGGCTGCGGGCGACGGTACGACCGGTGGTGAGGCGGCTGGAGCTGCTCCCGCTGGGTCACGGGTGGCAGGGGACGGTCGCCCGGGGGCGGGCGGTGTAAACAACGGGGGCAGGCGAAAACGTGGCAAGGTGTCACCTAGGGCGAGCGTCCTTGTGTATATCTGCCCCGGTCACCTTTGGCGCAGAGGGTGGCGAGAGAGGTCACTGTGTCCAGATCTCCCCTGCCCTGACCCCTGAACCAAGCGCTCCATTACCCCCAAGCCCCGAGGCATCTAGCGGCGCGTCTGCACCGCCAACCAGCTCTGCCCAGGTCGCAGGGACGCGGCCACCGCCCGCAGCACCCGCCCATCGCCGCGGGTCTGGAGGCGCCCTGTGGCGAGCAGCTCCGCGGCGCTCTCCTGCCCGCGGACCAGGGCGAGCAGCGCACCTTCGGAAGTATGCAAGGCGCCCCAAGGCACCATGGGCGGCACCGTCGCTCCCCGCAGGAGCTGCAACGAGCTCGGGCCCCAGAGCACTGTCCACGTCTCGGCCTCGCCGTTGCCCGCGTCGATCTCGAGTAGAAACGCTCCTCTTTCTGGCGCGTGGCTTATCGCCCGCCGCGCACTGAGGTCGTGGGCGATGAGCTGCGCCACGGTGTGGGCGGGGGTAATGGGTGTGGAGGGAGGGTGCGGAGACACGCTGTGGGTGTACTCCCGAGAGCGCTGCCCGACCAGCCGGGCGAAGCGGTCCAGACAGTAGAATACCAGCTTCCTTCTTGGACAACCGGCCGCTAGCGTCCGCGGCGTCCGAGGAGCTGCCGTGAAAGAAAAACACATCCGCATCCGCGTAGAGCAATGCCTGTCCCTGTCGAAGGCGAGCAACTGTCCGCGACGGAAGTTCGGTGCGCTCCTTCTCGATCCCGAACGCAACGTGGTGTTGATGGACGGTTATAACGGCGGCCCCCGTGGTGGCGGGGAACTCTGTGGCGGTGACAAATGCCTGCGCGACACGCTGGAGGTGAAGTCGGGCACTCGCATGGAAGTCGGGTGTCACCACGCGGAGATGAACGTGATCTGCAACTGCGCCGCCAGTGGCGTGGCCACCAAGGGGGCGTGGATCGTCGTCACGGGAGAGCCGTGCATGATGTGCGCGAAGATGATCCACCACGCGGGTGTCACCAAGGTGCTGGTGGTCGGGGGCGGCTACGCTGGCGAAAACGGCCTCGGCTACCTCGAGGACCACGGGGTCGAAGTACAGTCCATTGAGGGCCCGCAGGACCCCCGCCTCGCCCAGGTGGGTGACGGAACCGGGCACTCTCCGGTGCGCTGAGGGAATCGCGGTGTCGAGTCGAATCCAAACTTTCGCAGAATTTTGGCCCTATTACCTCGGGGAACATCGAAGCCCCCTAAGCCGTCAACTGCATTTCGTCGGCACCTCCATGGCTGTCGTCACCCTGATGGCCGTGGTCGCACGCC
>JBMTAX010000905.1:0-1593 GCA_049429145.1 Myxococcota bacterium | reverse complement strand
CCTTGATGGTACCGGGCTCAGTTGCGGCCAAGTTCTCGACGGAGCGAGCGATACCGAGGTCGATGAGGCGTGCATCACCACTCTTGTCGACGAGCGCATTGGGTGCGGTCACGTCGCGGTGGACCATGTGTAGCGGGCGGCCCCGCTCGTCGGTGGCGCAATGCACCGCGTGGAGCCCCTGGGCGATCTGCCAGCCGATGCGCGCCACAGCAGCGCCAGGAAGCGGCGCGTGTCGTCGCAGCGCATCGACACTCATGCCATCGATGAACGCTACGACGAGGACAGGCTTCCCATTGTGCTCGAACAAGTCGAGCGTCTCGACGAGAGCGGGATGGGCAAGCCGAATCCCGATGCGAGCCTCGTCGCGAAGCCGGTCATTGAGATCGTCGCTCTTGAGGTGGGGCGTCTTGAGCACCACCTTCTGTCCACCAGGCGCCAACGCCAAGAAGGCGGTCGCCATGCCGCCTTGTCCCAGCTCCTTAATGACCTCGTACCGGCCGAGCTTCACTACTACCGTTCCATTTCCAGAGGCATAGCTGGAGGTGATCTCTGAAACGAGTCTTTCTTATGCTAGCGCATTCGGCCAGCCGCGCGCCCTTGCCCCCCCAAAAGTGAGACAAAGAGAGTGACGACTCGGGTCCCGGCACCATCGCGGCCTACGAGCCTCACCCCGCCTGCGCCCGCTTGATCCGCACCCGAGAAGGGGCCTTCAGCGTCGGACGACGTTGTCGAACAGCTTGATGTAGCGCGTGTCCGCAAAGTCCTTGATCTGGCTTGCATCGATGCGGTCGGCGCGTCCCTTGTTGATCTTCGCCTCAAACCACGTCGCCTCCTCGGCCTCCTTGTCCGCAGCCAAGGGGTTGACGCCACGCAGTGCAATGGTGCGGACGATGGGGACCTCGGTAGCGAGGGTTTTGGCAAGAAGTGCGGCCTCTTCCTCGAGGAGTTTCTTGTCGGCGCCGGTCCAGGTAACCGCTGCCACGACGTGGTCGGGGTCGTCGAAGTCAATCACGTAGAGCAAGACACGACCGGGCAGCGCGCGCTTCACCGCGCTCCCGGCATCAGCCTCGATTTTCTTGCCGACTTCTTCACATGTCGCGCCGAGCTTCTGGGCCCGGTCGACCGCATCACGCAGCTGCTTGGGGGAGACCTTGGCAAGTTTCGCCACCTTGGCGTCGCGTTGCTGGTCACTTTTGAGTGCCTGCACCTTGGGGTCGCTCAGGGCGTCGAGGTAACCGCAAAACAAGCGAAAGTCCTCTGCCCCCACTTCTGGCGCGGCATGCGCGGTGTTCGCTCCAAGGACCACGCTTGTGGTCAAGGCAGCGGCGAGCAGCGACGAAAACGAGGGCAGTGTTGGCATGGACTCTCCTCTAAGAATGGCGACTGCGGGCACGGACGGTAAGGAAGCGCGCGTTGAACTGTCAAGCGATGTCCCCGTGTGCGTCGGGGGACGCGTCTCACGTCGCCGCCTGCCGCTTGGACGTCCGTGACCCGGCCGCGATTCAAAAGAGTTGCAGCGTCGACGCGGCTCAACGCGCTTCACGTCGCTCGGTAGGTCTGCCCGGGGAAGGAGAACGGAGCACTGGGCGGTGT
>JBMTAX010000904.1:0-1604 GCA_049429145.1 Myxococcota bacterium | reverse complement strand
GGCCGTGATGCGGCCCATGTCGAGCTCAATGATCACCTTCCCATACAGCGACGACACCTCGGGGTCGCCGGTGACGAGCTTCACGGCAAGGCCTTCCGCGATCGCGGTCTTTCCGACCCCCGGCTCGCCGACGAGGCAGGGGTTGTTGGCTCTTCGTTTGCCGAGCACATCGATGATCTGAGAGACCTCAGCGCTCCTCCCCACTGCCGGATCGAGCTGTCCGAGCGCCGCCAAGGAGGTCAGGTTTCTGCCCAGCGCCGTCAGCCACGGGAATCGATCGGGATCGAGGTCGTAGTCGGTGGGCGGCAGGGTCGGCGCTCGGGTGATGTGACCCCTTCGCTTCTGTTGCTTCGCCGCTGTCGTGCGCGCTGGAGGAAGCGGTGGTGGCGGTGGGCTCTGACTCGCACCAGCGCTGGCGTCTTCGTCAGCCCAAGGGTGCTCAGCGTCATCGACGGCGCTCGCTGATGCGGGGAGAGGGCGCGCCTCTGGAGGGGGAGCGCTGTCCTTCGGGAGGTCCCCATCGACGATGGTGTGTTTCGACATCACCACGTCGTCATTGGGATTTGGGTTTCGTGGGCGTTCTTCTCGACGACGGCTCGTCGCCTTGGCTTCCTGCAGGGGAGCTAGGAGGCGCCGCGGCAAGATGCCCGTCACGAATGACATGACCTGA
Source organism: Myxococcota bacterium (assembly GCA_049429145.1). GTDB lineage: Bacteria > Myxococcota > UBA727 > UBA727 > CAYLZW01 > JBMTAX01. Next base: position 934 of record JBMTAX010000904.1, on the reverse strand, counting down.
TTCCGAAAAGGCGCCAAGGGTTCGATGGAGCGCTCGAGGAGCCAGTAGGCCAAACTCTCGCGTACGCGAAGCACACCCACGAGGAGGTGCAAAGTGTTGGTGCTGCGGGCATCACAGCGAAGTGCCGTCTGCTCCGCCTGGTCCAACACCTCTCGTACGGCTCCGGGCACGTCGTGCCCTGCCTCGCGTAGGCGCTCGAGCAAGACGTTCTCGTCGACGCCACGCTCTCGCAGCAACACCTCGGCGGGGTTTGGCACCGTGAACAGCGCCAACAGCAGATGTGCAGTGTTCAGCTGTTGACTCACGCCATCTGCGATGGCGCGAGCCTCTTGCAGCGTGCGCGAGAGGTCGGGCGAGGGGGCGATGCGCACCTGTGGGCTAGGCTCCATAGTGCGTCGTTGTACGACGACGAGCGACACTGGAGCAAGGGTGGGCATGGGCCCTTCGTCGCATATTCCCCGCTAGCCGATGCACACCCCGAAGTCATTGCCTTGCAGCGGGGCACATTGTTCGGCAGCGGGGCAGGGCACGGCATCAGCAACACCCGCGTCGCCCGCGGCAGCGTCCGTCTCGCACCGCTGCTTACACACAGCCCGCTGGCCGCCGTTGCCGTCATCGAGCAAAGCGCAGGCGAACCCTTCGTCACACGGGCACCCTTCATCCAGTTGTCCTGCGGGCAGACACGCTCCGGAACCGTCCCCGAGGGCGTCACAAGTCTGCCGGTCGCCGCAAGGATCATCCGTCGCGGTCAGGTCACAGACGAGGCGGCAGGTCTGCGCGTCGTTCTCGTTCACGCACAGCAAGTCCTCGGAGTCGCAGCGGTTGCCTGGAAGGCAGGCCTGGTCGCGGCCACCGACATCGTCGGCGTCGTCACTGGAGTCGGCTACCGGGCCCGCGTCAAAACGGGCATCTGGGGGCTCCGCCTCCGAACAGG
>JBMTAX010000903.1:0-1605 GCA_049429145.1 Myxococcota bacterium | reverse complement strand
GCCCGTACCGCGAGGCAGGGCGGCCCCGATGCGGACTTCGGCGACATCGCGGACACGCACGGGATGGTCACCACGGAGTGCGACGGTGATGTCAGCGAGTTCCTCATCTGTGTGGGCACGACCGAGTACGCGCACCACGGACTCCTGTCCTTGGCCGATGACGTAGCCGCCCGGGACGTTTTTGTTCCCCTGCGCCAGTGCGGCGACGAGGGAATCGAGGGTGAGGTCGTACCGCTCGAGCCGCTCTGGATCGGCGATGACTTGGTACTGCCGCTCGAGCCCCCCGAGAGCCACCACTTGTGCCACCCCCCTGACGGCAAGCAAGCGGCGTCGGAGTTCCACCTCGCCCACACGCCGCAGCTCGAGGGGGTCATCGCCTTCGCTTGACAGGGCGACGAAGGCGATTTCCCCCATCACCGAGGATGGCGGGGCGAGAACGGGGGTCTCGGCCTCGGGGGGAAGCGCTGATAGGCCTTGGAGGCGCTCCGTAACGCGCTGCCGTGCGACGATCCCGTTGGTGTCCCAGTCGAACTCTACCCAAACGATGGAAATGCCGGGCGCCGACGCCGAACGCACTTGTCGAACCCCTGCAACACCGTTCACGGCCGTCTCGATGGGGAAGGTGATGAGGCGCTCAACCTCCTCTGGCGCCATGCCGCTGGATTCGGTGACGACGGTGACGCGGGGGGCGGTCAGGTCAGGGAATACATCGACTGGCATCTGCGCGGCGCGCAGAACGCCGAGAACAGAGACCACAATGGCTGCACCCAGAACGAGCCACCGACGTCGCAGCGAGAAGCGCAGAAGAAAGTCGATCATCAGTGCACGTGCCCGTGTGCCGGCGCGGTTGCTGCGCGCGCGGAGAGGCGGACCACGTTGGCTCCCACGGTGACGACGCGCTCGCCCTCACGTACCCCACTGGCGATGCCGATGTCCGAGCCCGACTGAGGACCCACGCGCACATAGCGTTCTTCGAAGGCCTCTCCCTCCAACTGGATGTAGACGAGGGTGCGCCCGTCGTCACTCAGCACCGCGCTGCGCGGCACGACAACGCCCTCCCACGGCTGGCCCGACGGCACGGCGATGCGGAGCATGGCGCCAACACGCAGGCGCTCGTCTACCGTGCGCAGAGCGTAGGTCACGTCGACCGTACGGGAGCGACGGTCGACGGTTCGCCCCACATTGATGACCGAGGCGACGGCGTCTTGGCCCGTGACGTCGAGGGGAAGCCAGGCCTCGAGCCCCGGAAGCTTGTACGCTGCATCCTGATCGGGACGAATGAGTGCGGCTTGTTGTTCCGGGACGCGGGCACGCATCCAAAGCTCCTCGAGGTTGACGATGCGGAACATCGGGTCTCCGACTTGTACGGACTTGCCCGCGGTCGCGTCGACCTCGACGACGACACCATCTATGGGGGCTGTCACGCGATAGGTACCGCCGCCGCTACCGCTCGATGCACCGGTGAACACATCTCGGGCTCGGCGAGCTGCCTGTACGGCCTCAGCGGCCACAGACAGCTCCCGGCGCGCCTCATCGACGTCACGCTGCGGGATGGCGCGGTCTTCGATCAGGCGCTCTGAGCGTTCGACCGCAGCGCGTGCGGCC
>JBMTAX010000902.1:0-1607 GCA_049429145.1 Myxococcota bacterium | reverse complement strand
CCCCTCCGCCCCCGCCGCCAGCACCTCCAGGCGCGGCTCCGTTGCCCCCAGTGCTCTTGTTGTCGGCCCCGCCGCTGCCCCCGGCGCAACCCCCACGCAGGGGACTGAGGCTCGCGGCAAGTGCAGGTCCGCCGGCTCCGCCCAACGATGCACCGCCGCCGGCCATACCGGCGGTGGCAAAGCCTCCTCCCCCACCGCCTCCTCCATTTCCTTGCTGGTTCGTCGACCCTGTGCCAGCCACACAGGTTCCCGCTCCAGGCCCTGGGTTCGTCCCCGTGCCTCGGGCCTGGAACTGACCGCTCGCACTGCCGTCGCCATAGATCGCGAAAATGACCGGCAGCGTGCCCCCGACGTCAAGGGTGCCCTGCACATCGAGCTCGGCAGACTCGATCAAGACAGCGTTCTCGCTACTTGGGCTCTGAGGGATCGATGCTGGTGATGGCAGTTCAACGCCCGTGCACGACCCGCTTGGGGAGCCCCAGCTGGGTGGCTCTGATGCGTTGAGCGTGACGCTGCATCCCGCGGGCAAACGGAGCGTGTCGAGGGGCGGCACCCCCTTTGGGACGAAGTTCTGCGGCGTGTACGGCCAAGGGAGGGTGCAGGACCCTGGCCCGGCCCCTGTACAACTCCAGCCACTCTGCACGAGGCCATTGAAGCAACCTGACGCGGCGCTGTTGCTGCCGGTGTCACACGCCTCCCCCACAACGACCAGCCCGTCGCCATAGACGGGAGCGAGTACACAGGCTGCCCCGAACGCGCCCGTGCTCTCGCACCGGTACCCTTGAGTCGCATCGGCTGTGCATTCACTCGGTTCGTTGCTGCACGCCCATCCGGTGGTCACGAGGCCGTTGTGGCACCCGTCGGACTCACTTCCGTTGCCGTCGTCACACGTTTCCGAGCCGACGATCTTGCCGTCATTCAATACCGGTGCGCACGACGAGGAGCCCGTGCCTGAGCAGGTCCAGCCATTTTGCACGACGCCATTGAAGCATCCTGATGCCGCGCTGTTGCTGCCCGTATCACACTGCTCCGCGCCGGTGACGAATCCGTCCCCGTAGATGGGACCCGCGTCGATGGGACCTGAGTCGATGGGACCTGAGTCGATGGTACCCGGGTCGATGGGACCCGGGTCGATGGGTCCCGAGTCCTCGTCTCCGGCGTCCTCGTCTCCGGCGTCCTCGTCTGCGTCCCCACCGTCCTCGTCACCCGCGTCGGTGGTGCCCGCATCGCCTGAACCGCCATCGCTGCGGCCTGTGTCGGTGGGCCCGCCGTCGAGGTTTGGCGTCTCCCTGCCGTCCCCAGTCGAGCCCTCGATGCACAGACCAGCGGTACTGCATTGCATCTCGGCCGGGCAGTTTTCGTCAGCCTCACAGGCATACTCGCCGCTGAAGTACACACACCCTGCGCTGAGCGAGAGCGTCAACAGGGCCAGGGAAGAAAACGTACGAAGGTGCAGCATCGGTCGTCTCCGAACCCCACTAGCGTAGAGGAGAGCGGGCTCCAGACGCGAATCTGTGACCGAGCTTGCCAGAACTTCGCATCGAGGTGCCTGTTGGCACTAGACTCGATGAGATTGTGAGAGGGGTCCATCTTGACGCGCGTCGGCG
>JBMTAX010000901.1:0-1607 GCA_049429145.1 Myxococcota bacterium | reverse complement strand
AAGCGCTTCTGGCCACCTAATGGTGCCCAGTTGATGGGATCAAAGCTCGCTCCCTTGTGGTCTTGGTGACAAGTCTCGCAGCTCTTGGCGAAGTCTCGACGAGCGTGCAGTCCTTCCTTCGCCGCAATCCGCTTCGCGAGCGGGGTGTGCTCATGACACCCGAGGCATTTGTCTCTTGAGACGCCCGAACCCGAGGTGTGGCACTTGTCGCAGTCGATGCCCTGGTGCCCGACGATGCGCTTCCCAGGCTCTAATGCGAGCAAATCTGCTGCTGCAGGTGTAGTCCACAGCAGAAAGGCTCCCACCACGAGAGGGGGAGATTTGGACAAAAGGGAGCGAAGTGACCCGAACATCTACACGTACCTTCGCTCTCTTATAGCGCGACGCCAGGGGCGGCGTAGAGCGAGACACTCCTTTCACGTGGGTGCCTCTCCGCGGTTTGAGGGCACCAAGTCAGCAGGAGCGGTGACGTCGGGCCGCTTGTCCAGGCTCTCGCAATGAAAACCGAGTCTCTCGAGGGGACCATGAGAACCACGTCACCTCAATGAACCGTCCATCGCCCACGTTGCAGCAAGGTGGACCACAACTGCGCCAGCACTCAGCTGCGTTCAAAACAGGGTCACCACGAAGACATGGAGGGCCATCAGCAGGAACAACCCGATGCTGAAGAAGATGTGGAACAGCTTCCACTGGCTGACCAGCTGGCCCGCGGTTTTATAGAAGCGATCTTGACGTTCCAGCACGAGCTGTTGTCGACGGATATCCACCAGCTGACGGCGCAGCGCACGGTTCTTGATTTTGCGCAGCGGCCCCATGCGCAGCTTCCACAAGGAGAAGAACCGCCGTACGTCGTCGGTGATCAAATAGAGCACAAAGCGGATGGTCCCCATGTCGCCCGCTTGGACGGGCGCCTGGGATGCCCGGGCTTGCATCATCAGCTCCGCGACGTTCACGGCGCGGGTGTGCTCACCCCACTGCTGCGACAGCGCCATGAGTCCTTTGTCGAGCTCTTGCCGCTCTCTTGTATTTCGGTGCTGTTTGCCGGGCAGTTGGTTCGCGAGGTACTGACCGAGGAAGCCAGAAAGCACGACCAAGATCATCGACCAGACACCGACGCTGGGCCACTTGCTGAACAGCAAGTTGCCGTGGAGGAACACCAGCGCAGGACCCAGCACGCCAAGCGCGTTGTGCAGGGAGAACCATAGGTACTTCCCCCCGAGCAGCGACACCTCGAATCGTTTGCGAATGACGTAAACGAGGGTCGCGGTCATGCAGAGCGCCCCTGCAATACCAAAAGCGAGTCCCAGCCCGCGACCTGGAGCATACCCGTCGGAGGAGCCGACCTCTTCAGGGTAGAACGGAAGGAAGGACAAGGCCGGCAGCCATCGTCGGAAAATCCACTCTGCCGTGCTCGCTGCAATGAGCACCGCCGCTAGCCCGTAGAGGAACTTCGGGAGGGTGCGCGGGGTCGCCCGCTCCGACCAGCCATCCTCAAACGGGCGTGGAGAGCAATTCTCGTCAACCGCGAGGGCTCCATCGAGGCCAAAAATGAGCTCGGGCACCGCGTCGATCATCGAACCCGTGGGGCAGGCGGTGCAAGCCGACAA
>JBMTAX010000900.1:0-1607 GCA_049429145.1 Myxococcota bacterium | reverse complement strand
CAAGGGACAGCAAGAAGGAACCCGCGGCGCTGAATGCCACCATGGTCCCGTGACGAGCATCAAGCCAAGGTGAAACCGCTCATAAGCGATTCCCGCCTCCCCGAGGAAAGCCCCGTGCAGAAACCAACCGCCCGCCCAGCGCAACAAGACCGCTCCGAGGGGAACGGACACGCAAGCGACGGGCAACATGGCGAAGACCAGTGGTACCCCGAGGACAGCTCCTTCTGCGCGAACTCGTCGCTCCACCGCGTGGGCCATGACGACGCCGTAGCCGAGGTGTAGTGCGAGCAGCAGGGGCAGCGTCATGGACAGAGACCTCAAGGGATAACCTGACGGTCGACGACGTGCGGGTCAAGGGCCTTGCTCCCGGGCAGGCGGCACCGACCCGCGCTCTGCGTCAAGCAGCGAGGAGAGGCGCCCCTGGTCGAACCCCACCACCATGGTGCCGCGCCAGTCGATGACGGGCACGCCTCCACCACGCAGCTGCGCGCGTTTGAGCTTCTGCTCCAGCTCCCGCGAGGCCCCCGGCTGTCGCTCGACGTCGCGCTCGATGAAGGGAACGCCTTCATGCTGCAGCCACGCCTTCGCCTTTTTGCAGAAGCCGCACCACTCGGCGGAGTAGACGAGCACCTCGGTAGACGACGAGATAGGCAAACTCTCCTCGAAACTCTGACCCCGCGAAGCGTCGTAACGACTCACCGGAACCACCGCATAGCTCCCGTCGGGCAGTCTCTCGTTGAGGTTCGCGAAGGTGAGCACCCGATGGGCCTTCCGCGTCGCAGCGTCCTGGCTCACGTCGACCACGAGCACGCGAGCGCGCATTTCAGGGGGAACGTCAGCCGCCCTAGACACGAGGCGACTCTCCCCGCGCTCGTCGACGAACGAGTAGAGAAGGTTCGGATTCTCATCATGCACCCGCAGCGCAGCGCCCTCTGAGGGGCCGGGGGCCGGACCCGCACCTGGTCGTGGGGCCTCCTCCGACGTCGAGCCCACAGCAGGCATGGTCGTCTCCGCGCAAGCCCCCCCAAGCAAGGTCACAACGGCAAGCGAGCGACTGATTCGGAGCGCCATCTGTTCCTCCACGCGGCGGGCGTCCCTGCGCTCGCCGTGATGGGGTGTAGCATTCCACAGCGCCGCGCAGAGGGCGGGCAAGCCCGGCGACTCCCTCGCGCTTTCCGTTGCGCTCCCCGAGGCGATGGGTTAGCGAGGGCGCGTGCGCGGTTAGCTCAGCTGGATAGAGCGTCGGTCTCCGAAGCCGAAGGTCAGAAGTTCGAATCTTCTACTGCGCGCCACGGCAATGAGGAGCCTCGGATTGATTGTCCGGGGCTTTTTATTTTTTTGTGGTGTTTTGGGGGGAGATTCGCACTCCTGGGAGGCCTCCTTTTGTCACGGGGTCTTGTGAGCTCCCCTCGGCCATTGGCCTCACCCCCGAACTTAGGTCTCAGGGCGCGCCAACCGAAACCTTTCGGGATTTCCGCAAGCAAGCCGCAGGGCGCATAAGCGGGATGAGGGCGTTTTTTCATCCCGAGCCTTTGTATGCGTTCAGGCGGGCCTCGTTTCCATGGAAACTTCGAAGCGTCAGAGAAAAGTAACCGTCCGACCGACGT
>JBMTAX010000899.1:0-1608 GCA_049429145.1 Myxococcota bacterium | reverse complement strand
CGGCCGATCGATCTGCAGCGGAAGGCGCTCCCCGTCCGCCGCGCGGAGGGAGAGGGTGACCTCTAGGTCATCGCCGAGCCAAGCCTCTAGTTCGAGGTCACCCGGGTGCTGTTCGATCCAGCCGCCGTCGGCACGGAGTGTCCCGAGGTGCTCGCGTTCGAGGCTCTGGGCGTCGGGAAGCTCGTAAATGGCGAGGTTGAGCGGCTGCCCTGGGCGCGGACGTACTCCAAGGGACAACCGCTTCACGCTAGGCACGGTGGTGTTCGCGGGGATGAGTTCTCTCGCGCCCACCCCCGGGATCATGATGCCAAGAGGCGCGCTGGTGACGTCGATGAGTCGCTGCTCACCGCGCGCGAGCAAGGCCGCACCTACCGCGACGCCGAGGTCAGGGTGGATGTGTTTGCTCGGGTGCGTCTTGAAAATCTGCCCAAGCCGCCGCTGCACCTCGGGCATGCGTGTCTGGCCACCAACAAAGACGATCTCGTCGACGTCAGCCGCGGTTAGCTCTGCGCGTCGCAGGATGTCACTGCAAATCCCGACGCATTTCTCGACGAGACCTGCCGTGAGGCTCTCGAGCTCGCGTCGCGTGACGGTGTACTGGAGGTCGACGAACCGATCCCCCTGGGCAGCGATGGCCGGCACCCGAATCTCTGTCGACAACTCTGCACTCAGCCTGACCTTCGCTTGCTCAGCAGCGAGGAGTAGCCGCCACAGGGACACGCGCTGCTCTGCCAAGGAGACGCCGTGGTCTGCCGCAAATCGGTCAGCCAAACTCGACGCCAATGCGTGGTCGAAGTCTTTGCCGCCGAGGAAGGCATCGCCACCCGTCGCCAGCACCCGCACCACACCCCCCATCACTGCGAGCAGGGTGGCGTCGAAGGTACCGCCCCCGAGGTCGAAGATGAGCACGCGGCCGTCATCGCCCTTTTTGCGCGCGTAGTACATCGCCGCAGCCGTAGGCTCATTCACCATGCCCTTGACGTCGAGACCCGCACGGTTCGCCGCGCGGCGGATCACATGACGCTGGCTGTAGCCGAAGTGGGCGGGAACGGTGAGCACGCAGCCTTGCGCGGGGACCCGCATACTCGCGCTGGCCAGCTCGACGATACGGCGGAAAATATCGACGGCCACATCCTCGAGCGGTTTGACCTTGCCGAAGAGGTCGACGCCCACGAGCCCGTCGGCCGCCTCGGCGAGCCGGTACCCCACCGTGCCCTTGTGGCGGTGCACGAAGGGCGAGGTCCAGCGACGGCCGATAAAGCGCTTGAGCCCATGGATGGTGTGGGTCGGGTCGTCCTGGAGCTGCTGGTTCGCCGCGTCGCCCACGAGGACGCTGCCCCGCTCGTTGTACCAAGCCACTGTCGGCAGCAGGTGCACCCCCTCTCGCACCGCGACGACGCGGACGCGGTCGTGGCCATCGACCCATGCGGCCGCCGTGTTGCTGGTACCGAAGTCGATACCGAGGATGGGTGTCTTTTCCGTCAACGCGAGGGAACCTTCCGTCGCCGAGGCTAGCCCGAGGGCTGCAGCGCACCCAAATCCTCGCCACTTTGCTTACGAAGATGGAAAACACATTTGACAGGATCGCTCCTGTCTGGTTTACATCCC
>JBMTAX010000898.1:0-1617 GCA_049429145.1 Myxococcota bacterium | reverse complement strand
TCCTCGCCGAGCAATCCATCAGGATACCCCGCCCCATCCCAGCGCTCGTGATGCGACCGAGCGATGGCTATCGCCACGTCAAGGAACGGAATGTCATCGCTATTTTCGGCTCGTGCCAACCGAAGGACCCGCTCGCCGATCGCCGTATGGGTACGCATGACGGTCATCTCATCTGCCGTCAGCCGACCAGCTTTACGCAGGATCTGGTCCGGAATGCCTACCTTGCCAATGTCATGCAGTGGAGCTGATAGATAGAGGTGCTGGATGAAGGTCTCATTGATCTGGCTCGCGAACAGCGGATAGCCTCGGGCCACCTGAGCGAGCCGGCGAACGTATTCCTGCGTCCGTTTCAAGTGGTTACCGGTGTCGTCATCCCGCGTCTCGGCGATACCCGAGAGGGCACGCACGATCAAGGCCTCTCGTCGCTGCAGGGATTCGTTCGATTGGAACAACTTGTGCCGCTCGAGCGCCAGCGCCACCGTTGCGACGAGCAGCAGCAGGATTAGGGCCGTCACCAGCAACGACCCACGTGGATACCGCTCCCAGACGGTGGGATCCCAGCTCACCACCTCCGACTCGGGTGGGAGATCGCGACGTGAAATGTCGAAATCCAACATCGAACCTTCGCGCCATATCGACCGAGAGGTCGCGATGCGCACTGGCGGTGCTGACTCAGTGATGGCTCCGGAGATCACATCCATCGTCAGGTCGGCTAGCGCCACCCCACGATCCTCAGGGCTTCCGACGATCCCACCGAGCACCCCATCGCGAAGGTGCGTACGCTCGGTGACGAACACAGGCTGCTCGATGTTCGGTGCGAACGCCTTGACATAGTCCGCAGCAGAAGTCGTTCGCCCGGTGCGGTCAGTCGTAACATTGGAGTAGAAGAACGCAGTGGTTCTGGGGATTCCCTCGGCTTTCTGGATTACTTCCTCGACGGTCGGCGCTACCATCACCTCTATAGGGCGATTGGGGGGTGAGTTCTCTCGAAGCACCTGCTCAAGAACCCTTCCCTGCGCGGCGGTCCCAGCGATGCCGACTACCGCGGTGGTCTGCGGAAGGACCTTCCAGATGACTGCGACGCCCTCCGCATACCCGTCCACGTTGGTCACCGCGAAGCTCTGCGGGAGGGATTGCACCGCTGCGGCACGCCCTCGGGCATTCGGCCCCCGAATGTAGGCGAAGATCGGCGTGCGTCTGGGAACCAGATCTCGCAAGACTCGAAAAGGACGAAGCTCAGAAACACCAACAACAACGATACCTGCGAGCGTATTGATGTTGTATTTCTGCTCTATCCATTCGACCAATCGGTTGACAAAGACTGAGTCTTCGAACTGTGATTCTGAGATATGGTCGATGTTCAGATCGACCAGACGCTGCGAGCGAGCCTGCAGTTCACGCTGATACGCCGCGATGAATTCCGTGAACCCTGGGCGTAGTGGCGGCCCGATGTCGAGAATCAGAATGCGCTCCTGACGCACCGATGACTGAGCCACCGCCTCCCGTCGTGCAGAAGACACGAGGCAGAGTCCGACTGCGACCCAGGTGACGAGTCTCCTCAGGAAAAGCCGAACACCTTGGCGCCTTGGGGCTCTGGCCATACAACAATGTCGTTTA
>JBMTAX010000897.1:0-1619 GCA_049429145.1 Myxococcota bacterium | reverse complement strand
CACCGGTGAGCGCGGTGGGGTCGCCTATCATCTCGGGGTCAGCGTCGTGCGGGGGGTCCTCAACCAGGCTCTTTTCGCCGCGCACCAGTCGGGCGCGCTCTGTCTCGCACTCGGCAGCGACGAGATCCGTGCGCTGAGCGACGGGGGATTCCCCTTCAGTGCGGGGACCCTCAATACCCTCACCGGCGGACTGCTCGAGGGCTACACGCCATCGGCGGCCCCTGCACTTCTCGCCCTCGCCCCCGCTACGCCGCCGCTTGTCCGTTATGGAGAGGGCACGACCGAAGAAGGCCACGTGCTCGTCGACTGGCGTGACCTACGCCTCCACTTCTATGTCTACCTCTACGAGCGATACGCGCGGCTCGTCGCCGTCGACGTTGACATCGAGCTCTCTTTGCGGGCGGTATACGACGAGGACAGCGGGACGCTCGAGCTGGCTGTGGTCAGCGGCCCCACGCTCAACAACTACCGCCAAGTCTATGGCGAGATGCTGCCCGGGGTGGACTTCGTGGAGCTGCTCGAGGGTCTCGTTGGTAGCCTCCTCGACCAGGCCCTCGGGGACCAGCTGCAGTTTCAGATCGACCTCGGCCTCGGCGCGTTGCTCAGCGACGCCCTCGGCACCCCCCTCGACGTGCGCCTGCAGGACATCGCCACCACGGGCCCCGCAGGTACCCGTGAACGGCTGCAGCTGTACTTTGAGCTCGTGGCGCCTGTCGCCGCCGAAGCGCGAATGCGACCGTTACAACCGGGACCACTGCGCATCGTAGCCAACGCGTCGTCCCTCGACGTGCAAGCCCTTGGGCCCGACGCCGATGCGGAGGTCGAAGCACTTTTCCGACTCGATGACGGCCTGTGGCGTGGCCCCGTGCAGGGGACAATCGGCGCCCTCTCGCTGCCCCTCGCGTACGCGTCAGCCACGGGAGAACACCGTCTCTCGCTGCGTGCGCGCCGACGAGGGAGCCGCGGGTCTTACGCCTTCGCTGAGGGCAGTTTCACGACACCAGCATCGGCGACTGCGACGCCGCCTCGGGTAACGGTGCTTCCCGTGGAAGGCGGACTCTTGGCGGAAGCGAGTTTCCCTCACGAAGGTCTGCGTTGGCGCTTTGTGCTCGACGGCAAGAGCCTCGGCTTCGGCGAGAGCCCATTGTTGCGACACGAAGACATTCGGGGACGTCGACGCCTCACGGTCGAAGCTCAAACGGGAGCGGGACTGACGTCGCGGCCCGTCACCATCGACCTCGCGACGAAGCGGTGGCGACGACCCTGACACGAGCCGCGGCGCTCGGAATTGCCCTAGAGATCAGCCCTTGAGGTATTAGACCGCCGCACCACCCACTGCTGCGGCGGCGAGCATCAGCAAAACCGCCATGAGTCCGAAGCCCGCGCCACCCGACGCCATGGGCTTGCCCTGCTTCATGGTGACCTGGAACTTCTCCCCCTCGAGGAACTGTCTCGCTTGTTGGAGGAACTGGTCGTACTCCACCTGGTCGAGAGCGAAGTCACCTTTCTTGCCGCCGCGCTGGGTGTGCACCTCGAACACCGCCTCATAGGTATTCAACACCGCGGTGTCGTTGCCGACGTCAAAATAGCCCGCTTGTAGGGGGGGCTGGCCCTTGCCT
>JBMTAX010000896.1:0-1620 GCA_049429145.1 Myxococcota bacterium | reverse complement strand
CCGGGTCAGAGCTCAGCAACAAGATGCGAGGGGCCCCACGCAGCGCCGCGAGCTTTGGCAGTGCCGCGGCGAAGCCCTCTTCGTACCGCGGCTGGATGAGCACAACCGCCGCAAAGCGCTGGGCCCCGTGAGGCAGCAAGGCAGCGGGGCTCTCGGCCTCGGTGACAAGAGGAAAAGCGGGTCCTAGGGCCTGTCGCAGACGAGCCCGCACGCGCGCATCGGTCGCCACCAACCCCACCGCCGCCGTGGCCTCGACCTCCATGGTGGCAGAGCCGAGCCCGGAAAAGTCGTCGGAGAAGCCCGACAAGGACTCGAAGTCCTCGGAGCGCACCGGGATGGCCGCCTGGGTAGTCGGGCGGTCGGAGGCGGTAAGGGGAACAGCCTCGCCCTTCACCGAGGGGGCGGCGAACGCGTCAGAGCCCACTGCCTCGGCCCGGCGCAGGCTCGACAGGTCGAACTGGGCCACCTGGGTTTCGGCGCCGCCGCCGTCCGCGGCGAAGACATCGCGCTCGGAGGCATCGGGCGCATCCTGCAGTGCTGGCGCCATATCGAGCGGGGGCCGTCGCTGGGCATCGACTACGGGCCCGGAGGAACGGGCGAAGCCTGAGGGCGCACCGCTCGCTCCTGCTGACGGGGCGATCGCGCGCTGCTCTGCGAGGCGCTCGGCCAGCCGCCTCGCAGGTGCGCGGTCGGGAACGCGGGCCCGCATGAGAGCAGCCTTATCCCGGAGTTCCGCGGCCCGACGCTCAAGATCCGCCGCCTCGGCCTCGAGCGTATCCGCCTCGGCGTCGAGGTCGTCGGCTCCGGCGAGCCCGAGAAGCTGCGCGAAGGCATCGGCATCGAGGACCATGGCGCCGGTTTTGCCGGTGGACAGCCCCTCTCCGACGAGAGAAGCCAGCGCCTTCATCGGGTCAGCTGCGCGCTTCGCCTCGGTAGCGGGACCGTTCGTCGCAGCCGCGTGACCGCCTGCGGGTTGGGTGGTGCCGATGGCACCAGGCAATGGTCGCCGCTCGGTAGGCGTGCGGGCTGGGGCACTCGGGGGCCGAGGGGCGGGCGAGGCCGGCCGAGCAGGAACAGGCGGGTCTGCGTCTCGGCTCGACGAAGCAAGACCGGGGGCGGGGGATGGCATGCCGACGATGGTGCGGTCATTGTCTTCGTCGAACACCGGCGCGGCCCGAGGCTCCTCGCGCCGGGGCGCCGAGGGCGCGTCCCCAAGCGGACGCAGTACCGTCGCCTCATCAGCGTCGTCCACCAGGTCGTCAGCCACCGCGTCACGAAGCGCGCTTGGCGTCACGCGCGGGGGGCGCAGTCTGGGATCTGACGTCAGCGGGGGAGCCGCGGGACGGGTCGGGAGCTTGGAAGGCCTCGCCGCGGCGTCCTTGTCGGTAGGGAGCTTTCGAGGCGCTGGCAACGTGGGCGAGGAGAGTTCGCCAAAGCGGGCGATCTCGTCGAGGGCCCTATCGAGATCGATATCGTCGGAGAGGTCTTCTGACTCGTCGAGGTCGAGGTCGCTCAGGTCGAAGTCGTCATCGAGGTCGCTGGGCATCGGGTGCACCCCTCCTCTCGCCACCGCAGTCTCCAGCTGTAACTCGAATCCCTCCTCGCTGTCATTTTCGTCAG
>JBMTAX010000895.1:0-1622 GCA_049429145.1 Myxococcota bacterium | reverse complement strand
TCACCCTCGATTTCAATGGCTACGGGGAGTTTGACCCGCCGGTGATCGAGTGGGCGCGAGCAGTCACGCCGACACGGGTCGCCGTCAAGTGGAACGAGGCGGTGACCGCAGGGTCAGCCGCGGGCCTCGGCAACTACGTCCTCAACGAACTCACGGTATCCTCTGCGCGTTTCGGAGCCTCCGACGAGCTGCGTGGTGCCGCCTTCAACACCACCTGGGCACCCCTCGCCACCGACCTCGTCATCCTCTCCGTCAGCCCCATGACCGCCGGCGCGACCTACACCGTGACGGCGACCGGGGTGCAAGACCTGTCGGGGAATGCCAGTGCGAGTTCGGCATCGTTCACTGGTGTCGCACAGACGCCCACCGTCGATGTGGTGCTCTCGTACCTTGTCAGTGACACCGCGGCCGTCGTCGGCGTGGGGCTCGGCGGCTCCCCCGACGTTCCCAACCGTGCTCTCTCTCCCGGCGACTTCGACAACCAACGGGAGGGTTTGTTCCTGATCGGTACTGCACTCAACGAATCGGGGGCGACGGCACTTGTCGACCATCCGTTCACCCTCGCTCTCGGCGGTTACCCGGAGGATGGCGCTCCCCTCGACGGCGTCGAGACCGAGCTGCTCGACGATGGTGTGGGCGGTGACAGCGCTGCCGGCGATAGAGTCTACAGCCTGCGGATCAGAGACGTGCCCCTTGGCAGCACCCTGTCGTGGAAAGCCTTCGCCTCCTTCACCTCGAGTTTTGGCGCTGCCAATCCGCAAGTGCCCGGTGCTTCTTTTGCAGACCCCACCCTCGGGCCGAGCGTGTTTTCCGACGGGCAGGAGTTTCCGGGCAATGACAATGCGGTGTTTCTCGTCGCGGACCACGACGGTGACGGCAAGATCGTGATTGAAAACCTGTTTGGAGACGAGATTACTTACAAACGCAAGACGGGCTTCCCTGCCTTCCACATGGCGGTGGACCGCTCGCGGAGGCGTGAATGAACACGCGCGCTCGATTCTTCATCTGCGCCCTCAGCGCACTCGCGCTGGCTGGTGCTTGCGATTGCGGCGGAAGCGCGACGCCGACGGCGTCTCCTCTCGGCGACGGCTTTGCCGCGCTCGAGGCGGTGAGCACCACGTCGTTGAAACTCACTTTCTCCCGCAGTGTCAACGCAGCGTCGGCCAAGGAGGCGAGTTACGAGGTCCATAACTTCGCCTCTGTGCCCGCTGAGTCGGTGGAGGTGAAGTCCGCAGCACTCACGTCCGATACTCTCGTTGAGATCACCACAGCGCCCATGCGGCCAGGGCAGGCCTACACGCTCACCGTTGCAGGGCTGCTGGACAGTGAAGGGTACGAGATAGCTGGCACTCTGAATTTCGTGGTGCCAAGCGCAGGGGTACGGGTCAGTGTTGAGATTCAGGTGGCCGACGTGGAGACCGCTCGCCGGTACGACGAGCTTACGTTGCTCGCCACCGTCGACCCCCAGACCGGAGCGTTCTCCGAGCGTCTCGAGCCCTATCCCCTCCTCGACAATGGGAGTGTTTTCCTGGCCTCCATCGATGTGGTGGTCGACCCGAACCGCACCCTCGACCAAGCTGATGACGGTGACCCCGCGGTTGACCGGCGCCCTTACGCGGTGC
>JBMTAX010000894.1:0-1624 GCA_049429145.1 Myxococcota bacterium | reverse complement strand
ATATCCCCCCTGGTTTGGTCGTCGATGAACCCTACGCTCTATGGGATCTCGATGCGACGTTGCGGGAGCTCATCGAGCAACCCAAGGGCTCACCCGCGGATGGCATCTCGCTGCTCGCAGCTTGGCAGGGCATCGGTGCTCCGGCGCATGCAGAACTCTATTTCGAGACCTACGCGCTTGGCGGTCAGACCTTGCTCGACGATGACGGCAGACCACTCGCGCAGCGAGCCACCCTCCGGGTGGGGGAAGACAAACTCATTCGCGTGCAGAGCCATGACGGCAGTGACTATGTATTGCTGTTTGACCTCAGCGACGACCAGGCAGAGACCACTGCCCGTGATGGCGCTGCGGACCCTTCGCGCTGCAGCACGCTGATCGAGCTCACCACGCGCATGAACGCCGCTCATGTCGACGTCGAGGGGGGCGAGCTACCGCCGCTGCGGGCCCTCTGCCAGGTCGCGGGTACCGTGGGTGCCGATGTCCTCGATGGCACAGACGGTAGCGAGCGGCTGCTCGGCCACGCTGGGGCGGACGTCATGCGCGGTCTTGGGGGCGATGATGAGATTTTCGGCGGACCCGGGGACGACGAACTCAATGGCAACCAAGGTGACGATCTGGTCGCGGGAGGCGATGGTGACGACGTGGTACGCGGAGGCCAAGGAAACGACACGGTGAGGGGTGGCGCCGGTGCTGACATCCTCTACGGTGACGTGGGCAGCGACCGTCTCTTCGGTGGCGCCGGTGACGACGTCGCCTATGGAGGTGACGGCGACGACATCTACGTCTACGAGTCCGGTGATGGGACGCTCACCATTTTCGCGGAAGGGCTGGGTTTCGACCGCCTCGAATGCAGCGATGCCTACCGTATCTCTGCGCGCGTGGAGGGCAACGACCTCGTGCTCAGCATGAGCGATGGCGGCGTCATCGTGATCATCGATGACGAGCTGCAGAGCAACGTGACCATCGATGAGAGCTGCACCACACCGTAACGCGCTCGCTCATGAAACCTATTCGCGTCTGCGTCAGAATGGCACCGGCGAGCGAAAGGTCACCGGGGCACTCGTACGCGGGTGAGACAGCGTGAGCTCCTCAGCGTGCAACAGCAACCGAGGCGCGCTGCTGACGTCACCGTAGAGGGCGTCACCGGCGATGGGACAGGCGAGACCGCGGGAATGCGCTGAGGCCAGCCGCAGTTGGTGGGTGCGACCGGTCACGGGCAGAAAAGACACCCTCGATCTCACCCCAGCGCTCGTCGTCGTTCGCTCCACGAGCCGCCAGCGCGTGATCGCCATCTTGCCGTGAAGCGGATCATAAATCTGCAGCGGACGCCGCTCGACGTCGAGGCGCTGCGGCAGCTCGATCAGACCTTCTTCGCCATTGACCTCGCCTACGAGCACGGCCTCGTAACGCTTTTGTACGGTTCGCGCTTCGAACTGCTGCTGCAGGGACCGATGTGCCGCCGGATGCAGGCCGATGGCGAGGAGCCCCGAGGTCGCTTGGTCGAGGCGGTGCCCGAGGAGCGAGCCCCACGCGTGCGGAACCAAGTGGGGCACACGGGTCTGCACCGAGTCGAGCTTGTCATCGCCTCTCCCGGGACAGCTCAGCAGCCCCGCGGGTTTGTCGC
>JBMTAX010000893.1:0-1626 GCA_049429145.1 Myxococcota bacterium | reverse complement strand
TTCGCTATCGCGGCTCCTATTCCCCCCATTCTACACGGTGCAGCGCGCTCTCCTCGGTACGTTTCCGAGGGGTTGATGAGCGCGCGCTACCGTGTCCCCCTGCAAAACAAGGAGAGAAAAAAGACATGTCGTTTGAAACCCCTGGTCTCATCGAGCGAGACCACAACAGCGAGAAATGGCACGCCCTCACCGTCGACATCGGGGAGGCCCCCATCCGTTTTGAGGTGGGCCGCATCGCGAAGCAGGCCGCCGGATCGGTGTGGGTCTCACGCGGTGGCTCCACCGTGCTCGTCACAGTGTGCGCGTCCGACAAGCCCCGCGAGGGCATCGATTTCTTCCCCCTCACCGTCGAGTACGTCGAGAAGACCTACGCCGCAGGCCGTATCCCCGGTGGCTTCTTCAAGCGTGAGGCGCGGCCGCGTGACCACGAGGTCTTGAACGCGCGCATCACCGACCGCTCCATTCGCCCGCTCTTTCCCGATGGCTTCCGCAACGAGGTGCAGGTCATCGCTACCGTGGTGTCGCACGACGGTGAGAACGAGACCGACACCTTGGCGCTGTGCGGCGCTTCCATGGCGTTGCACGTCTCGAACATTCCGTGGGCTGAGAACAGCGGCCCCCTCGCTGGCGTTCGTGTCGGTCGCATCGATGGGAAGCTCGTCGCGAACCCCTCCGTCTCGCAGCGCAACAAGAGCGACCTCGACGTCGTCGTGGCAGCCTCGAAGGACGCCATCGTGATGGTCGAGGGTGGCGCTACCGAGTGCAGCGAGGATGACCTCATCGAGGCCCTCTACTTCGCCCAAGAGGAGGGCAAGAAAGTCATCGCCGCGTGTCATGAGATGCGCGAGAAGATGGGCAAGGAGAAGGTCGTCTTCACGCCGCCCTCGCGGGATGAGGAACTCTTCGAGCTCGTGAAGAAGACGTCCTTCGATTGCGGTCTCCGCGAGGCCCTCGGGACCAAGGAGAAGAAGGCTCGTTACGCGGGCCTCGACAAATGCAAAGACGACACCCTCGCCAAGCTACAAGAGACCCTGGGCGAGGAGAGCTTTGCGGCCAAGAAGAAAGACATCGGCAACTACTACGGCGACGTGAAGTACGAGGTCATGCGCGGTGATGCGCTGACCAAGAAGGTGCGCCTCGACGGCCGCAAATACGAAGAGATCCGCCCGATTCAGTGTGAGGTTGGCGCGCTGGCGCGGTCCCACGGTTCAGCGCTCTTCACCCGTGGCGAGACCCAAGCTGTGGTGGCGGCGACGCTCGGTACCCGCGAAGACGAGCAGAAGATCGACGGTCTCCTCGGAGAGAGCTGGCGTCGCTTCATGCTGCACTACAACTTCCCCCCCTTCTCCGTCGGCGAGGCGCGCATGCTGCGCTCTACGTCGCGTCGTGAGATCGGGCACGGCGCACTCGCCGAGCGGGCCATCGCCTACATGGTTCCCTCGCAGGAAGAGTTCCCCTACACCATTCGCCTCGTGTCCGAGATTACCGAGTCCAACGGCAGCTCGTCGATGGCGTCGGTGTGCGGCGGCACCATGGCTCTCTACGACGCTGGCGTACCCCTCAAGCAGCCAGTAGCCGGCATCGCCATGGGTCTCATCGCCCAGGGCAAAGACTACGCCGTGCTGA
>JBMTAX010000892.1:0-1629 GCA_049429145.1 Myxococcota bacterium | reverse complement strand
CCGCGTGGTGAAGAATAATGTGTGGACGGCGACTCCAGATTTTCCCATCGGAGCTGGGGGTGCGCTTGCCCAGAATGAGGACGCGGTGTGGTGGGTGAATCCTGTAGACGCTACCGGCTACGGTGTCTGGCGGTTCGACAAAGCTTCCCTGAGATGGTCGCAAGTTTCAGATTCGTTCCCTGAAGGAGATGCCAGCGCCTACGATTTCCAGGGCGGAGCCGCAGTGGTCTACGATGATCACATTCATTACATCGCTGACAATGTTTTATTTCTCTTCGATGTGAGAACTCAGACATGGAGTCGCAGCAAAACTCTGCCGTATGGTCTGCGCAGGGAGCGCACTCCGCTCGTGTACGATGATAAGCTGTGGGTGAAGACTCCGGGTATGTTTTGGGTCTATGATCCGACCACTCAGGAGCAGCGGTACATCTCCGAACTCGGAGACCTCGCCGACGGCATCGCCTTCGAGGTGAACGGGAGGTTGGTGTTTGGCGCCGGTCGGAATCTGTACGCTGATTGGCGTCAGCCGGCATCTTGGAATCGGTACTTCGTGGCTTGGGACCCGGTCACGGAGGAAAGCGAAGACTACGTTCTTGAGCTGCCGGAGCTACACTTTACCCAGGTCCTCGACCTCGGCGAAACGACGATTTTCTTGACGAATGACGGGCCAAACTTCGTTTTGGATGAGGCATCGGGGGCTGTGAGTGAGCTCAATGTCAATCCTACCCTTGCCTGCATCCAACCGAGTTCTGGTGAGCGCCATGGCGCTTGGAAAGGCGCTGCCCTTGCCTTTGATGGGGTGGGCCTTGTGGTCGGAGGTGAATTCGACACGGGCCTCGGTGTGCTGCAGAAGCGGGGCGCAATGCTTTATTTTCCATGAGGTTTTGCTCTGAGGGGGGATGTCACTGTTGGCGTCATCGACGAACGTGGACCCTCATGGGTGTTCACCATGCGGATTGCTGTGTCGGTGAGTGAGGGAGTTCTTCTCTCCGATCTGCTGGTCGTCGTCAGGCGATGGGATTGGCCAATCGATGGCGCTGGATCGGATGCCGGTTCGATAAATGCGTGTGTCGACCGATGTTTCATCTAGCGAGAGCCTGGATGCGAAATCGAACGCCTCTGCCGAGGATGAGGCAATGAAAATCCCCGTTTCCGTGACATTGTTTGCCGTTTTGGTCCTCGCTTTGATCGCAGCAGGACCAGCATGTCACTGCGGCAGCGATGAAAATGAGCGCGACCCCGCGAGCCTGACGGAGGCCGCTCTCCTCGGCTACTGGAAGAATGAGGACGACGGCATTCCACGGGTCTTTACCTTTCGGGGAGTGGATAATTATCACGTAGACCTGGTTGGAGAGCCGCATACCTACGAGATTCTCGGGGCACAGCGAGGAGGATATCGGGTGGCTGAGGGAGCCCTGGTAACCACGGCTACGGCCGATACGGCAGGGTTGGGTACCGAGGGCTATTCCTTCCGCAACGAGATTCTGTCGTTCTTCGACGATGGGCGTATGACCTTGGCCGTCGACACGGACTTCGATGGTGTGCCGGATGCTGAACGTCTGTACGTCCGGAGTCGTGAATGTCCGCGCGAAGAAGATAGGAGTGGAGCCCTTCAGGAGGCGCGGGGGG
>JBMTAX010000891.1:0-1635 GCA_049429145.1 Myxococcota bacterium | reverse complement strand
GGCGCAGACCCCGCACGGGGTGCATCAACCAGTCAAACCAGCCGCGACCGCGGGCCCGCACCGAACCATCGGCGCGCACCACGAAGACCTCCGCGAGGTTCGCGTGATGAGACACACCCGCTACCTTCAGGTAGTCGTCGACGGTGCGCCCTTCGCGATGCAAGATGCTGTTCTCGGTGTGCACGGCCCCCAGCACCGAGACGAAGCTGGGACGCGGCGGTACCAGCACCGTGTCGCCGTCTTCCAGGGCAACGTCGGGCAGCGTCGACTTCTCGGGGTCGAGCTCGAGGGCGATGCGACCGTTGGGCTTGACCGAACGAAGTTTCTCGAGCCGCTCTTCGACGAGCTTCTCCTCGGCAGCGAGCTGGGCCTCCTGCAGGGCAGCATCGCTGCCGCGAAGGTTGGCGCGACGGTTTGCGAGGTCGAAGCGCACCTGGCTCTCCAGGGTGCGCACCACTCGATCAAGGGTCTTCTCTTGGGCTTCTTGCACCCCTCGACGACGTAGTGCCGTGCCGAACACATAGGCCTCAGAGGTGAGCCCGCCCACACGCTCCAGCAGCTGCGGCAAAGTCTCCGCGGGGCGCAGTTGGTACACGCCTGGCGCCCCCACTTCGCCCTCGACCCGCACGAGGCGCAGGCGCTTGGCATTCGGCACCCGAATGTCATCTTGGCTGAACACCGTGACCACGTCGCCTGCGCGAAGCTCGAGGTTCTCTCGGGCGTCGCCGTCAAGCACTGCCTTGCCGAGGTGGAATGGCAGTAGCGTGGTCGTGAGGGCCTTCGTGTCGAGCCGCTCGATCACCGCGTACTCCCAGTTCACTTCGTCACTGCGCTGGGTCGCGGCCCGTTCGGCCTCTTCGAGCCCCGCCTCACCGTCGAACACCAGGTCATTGCGACGCTCATGGTAGCTACGGGGCACGAGCGCACCCCGGGTCGGCACCAAGTCTCGCACCCGCATGCCCTCACGGTAGGGGTAACGGCCCGGCTCTGCGACGTTGCCCCGCAACGTCACCGCGTTCTCAAAAGCCGGGCTCACGGGCAGTACCCGCAACATGTCACCGTCACGCAAGGAGAGGCCGAGCCCGTCGCCCGCGAGGGCCACCTCTTTGACGCTGCGCGAGAGAGGGGCGCTCGCGTCGAGGCGCTCGAGCAATGCCCGCCGGGGGGAGGCCGTGGGGGGCAGGCCCCCTTGGAGGGCGACCAGCGAGCCGACGGTGTCGGTCTCTCCCAGCAGTTCGTAAATGGCGGTCGTGCGAACTTCACCGACAAGAGCAACCCGTGGTCCCGCCGCGGGGATCACGAGCGTATCTCCCGAGAGGAGGGCGACATCGTCAGGGCGCAGCCCCGAGGTCAGAAACGGGTAGAGGTCGATCTCGCGGTACACCTTGCCGTCGCGCACGAGCTGCACGCGACGATAGCTTCCGGAGGGCGAAGGGCCGCCGGTCAGAAAGAGCGCATTGACCGCCGAGCTGAGGCTGCTCACCGCGTGCTTCCCTGGGCGGGCCGCGTGACCCACGACATACACCTCTATGCTACGGACCTCGGCGAGGCTCGCGCTCAAGGTGAAGTTGCGAAAGCTCCGTTCGAGCTGCTTCGTCAGGTACCCTTCGAGATCGCCCGCCTTCACGGCCTCGC
>JBMTAX010000890.1:0-1636 GCA_049429145.1 Myxococcota bacterium | reverse complement strand
CTCACGCTCGAGGAAGGCCAGGTCCTGCTCGTCGAGATGTTGCTTGTCGCCGTGCACGAGCTCGAAGCGCTCACACAGCGCGCGCAGAGCATCGAAGCCGTTGTCCCACATACCGTCTTCACGGGGCGACACCACGCCGTAGCCGGAGAGGTCGGTGCGGTCACCGAAGTAGTCGCGTCCGCTGCCCACGGCTTCACCCTCGTGGAGCGCGTCGAAGACCAAGAGCCCGATGCCATTGTCGAGGTTCGTGATCATCTCGCCTCGACCATCTCCGTCGAGGTCGATCATCACCCGCTCGCCCTTCTTCAGCTCAAGCCCCGCGCCAGCGAGATCGAAGATAAGGGGTGATGCGAGCTCGGCCGCCGTCTTCGCTGCGTCGCTGAACTCTCCGATGTCGATCTCCACCGCGCCGCCAGCCGGGGCCGACTCACGAGCTGGCTCCTCCTCGCACTCGAGGTCATCGAGTCCGGTGCGCCCCTCGCGGACGCCGCTGAAGGCTTGGGCCTGCGCGGGAGAACCGCCCTCGGCAGGGTCTGCTGACAGGGCGGCAGACGCTGGCTGCGCGCGCACTGCGTCCGCGATGGAGCCCGCCATTCGGTCCAAGATCAGCGCCGATGTGCCATTCTTTTCCTCGCCGCTCTTGATCTTCGTTCCGAGGAGCTGGTTCAGAGCCTCCCGCTCCGGGCCTCCCTTGGGCCCTTTCCCTTTGGTGCCGGCGGCGTCCCCCGACAGCTGGGTGCCTGTGCGTTCGCTGAGGATCTTGATGACCTCTTGCTTGGCAGATTCGGCGTCGGGTGCGGCGCGCACGCGGGCGGCCTCCTCGGCGCTCAGCTTCACCGACTTTCCGCTGGTGCCCCCGACCTTCGCCTGCGCGCCCGAGAGCTGCTCCATCGACTTCTCAAAGCGCTGCACGTCCTTCTTGCCCTTGATCTTCGTGCCATTGGGCGCCACCAACGAACTCTTGTTCGAACGCAAGCCCTTCCGCGGCTTCTGCTTTTTGGCGACCGATGGAGCTGGCTGCCCCTGCGCTCCCGCACCTAGACCTGCGAGGGGCGTCGACGAGGGGCTGGCCCCCGTCACGTTGCCCTGCGTGAACTGAGAGAGCACTTGGTAGAGAGCCTCCAAGACGGCCATGGGGTTCTGGGGATGTCCGCCCACACCGAAGGGTGCCCCGGGCTGTCCCGCCGTTGTCGGGTTGACGGGCACGCCCATGGACTCTCCACCGATGCTCTGCGTCTGCGGAGGCGCGGTGGCTTCGGCCGTGGCGGGGCTAGGGATGCCGGTGCGGGAGACGGGGGCTGCGGGGACGCGAATGGTCATGAGGGCCTCTCTCGGTTGATGCTTCTTTATCGGCCGCGCCTCTTGTCCAGGTTCTCAGTGCATCGTCCGTGCGAGTAAGTCCCACATGTAGGTACGGTGCTCCCGCTGTGCGGGGCCAGCCACCCTTCGCACCGGGCGGCGTCAGTGACCGATGAGGCGTGGTAGCCTCGCGCCGTGCGCAGCCACCCGCTCCTCGTCGCCACGGTTCTTCCTGCCGCGCTGCTGGCTGCGGGAACGACTGGGTATGTATGGGTCGAGGGTTGGTCGTTCGCCGACGCCTTCTGCCATGCGCTGATCCTGAGGCACACGAGGAACG
>JBMTAX010000889.1:0-1636 GCA_049429145.1 Myxococcota bacterium | reverse complement strand
CCAGTCCGTTCTACGTGAACCCCCGGGCGCGACCATGGGTGAGGTCCAAAGACCACCCTCGACGTGCAGGGGTGAGTTCTTTCGGCTTTGGGGGGAGTAACTTCCACATCACTCTCGAGGAGTACGTCGGTCCCTGTGAGGCCCCGCGGTACTCGAGTACAGATGTTTCCCTGTTCTGTTTGTCGGGAACGTCACGAGCGCTACTCACCGACGCGGTGCGCGGTGTAAAGACTGATTCTCTCGTCGAGGGAGCAACGCTCGAATCGCTCGCCGCTGGCACTCTTGCGAGCTTTCGAGCAAGCGATGCTGAACGGCTGTGCTTTGTCGCCTCGTCGATGGAGGAGCTCAGGCGCCGCTTGCAGGATGCAGAGACCTTCTGTCGCGGCGACGCACAGCGACTGCCTGGGGTTCACTGCGGTAGCGGGAAAATGGAAGGTAAGGTCGCGTTGCTTTTCCCGGGGCAAGGTTCGCAGTTCCTCGAGATGGGAGCTGCGCTTGCGATGCACTTCCCCGAGGCGCTCTCTGCGTTCGATGAAGCCGACGACCTGCCGCTCGGAGACCTTCGCCTCTCACAGGTGCTCTTCCCGACGCCCGTCTTCTCCGAAGACGAACGGGCCTCCCAACGCGACGTGCTGACGCAGACCGAGTGGGCACAGCCTGCTCTGGGGGCGACCAGCGTCGCCTACCTTCGGGTCCTGCGCGATCGCCTAGGGCTCGTCGCTGATGCCTATGCAGGGCACAGTTTTGGTGAACTCACCGCCCTTCACGCGGCAGGGGCCTACGACTACGGGACACTGTTGCGTCTTGCGCGCCGACGGGGCGAGCTCATGGCGCAGGCTGCCACCCTCCCAGGAGGTATGGTCGCGGTCAGCGCCAACGTGGAGCGGGTGCGGACCGCATTGCGCGACGCGCAGACGGAAGGCGTGGTCGTCGCCAACCACAACGCGCCTGACCAGGTGGTCATCTCGGGTGAATCGGCTGCGCTGATGCACGCAGTGCAATTCCTCACCAAGACAGGCCTACGAAATCGACCACTCCCCGTCGCTACGGCATTTCATTCACCGCTCGTCGCACCCGCAGCCGCGGGTCTACGGCAGGCACTCGAGGAGGTCAGCTTCGCGCCGCTGCGCGCGCCGGTCTTCGCCAATGCTTCGGCACGGCCCTACCCCGATGAACCCGCGGCGCAAGCGGAGCTCCTGGCGTCGCAACTCTGCGGAGAGGTGCGTTTCGTCGACCAAATCGAGGCGATGTACGCTGCTGGTGTACGGGTGTTTGTCGAGGTGGGCTCCGGTCGCGTCCTCACGGGCCTTGTGTCGCGCATACTCGGCGATCGTTCCCATGATGCCGTGTCCCTCGACGGGGGAACCACGGGCCTCAACAGCTTTTTCGACGGCGTCGCCCGTCTCTGTGCGGCAGGAGTTCCCCTCGCCCTAGAACTGCTCGAGGGTGGTTTCCGATCCGCACCTTCGCCACTGTCAGCAACGAACACCGGCGTGAGCACTTCAGTGGGGGGCGCCAACGTTGGAAAGCCGCAGCTCCCCGCTCCCGCGCCAAGCCGCGCCACCGCGCCAAGCAGCGTGGTGGCCATGCCTACGCCGCAGCCCGCGCCGTTGGCGCTGCCCTCCTCACGCCCCAC
>JBMTAX010000888.1:0-1591 GCA_049429145.1 Myxococcota bacterium | reverse complement strand
CCATCGCGACAGCCTGCATCGCAGGGCACTGTGCATACTCCCCGGTCACAGAGCCCGCTGGCGCAATCGTCGTCGAGATCGCACAATCCACCAGACTTGCTTTCGCCCTCGGCGCCAGCACGGCATTCGGCGACACCTGCAGCGTTCTCCACGCACCCCTCGCCATTGGCACAATCCCAGTTCCCTCGACGCGGATCGCAGGCGCCGACGGAGCCATCGACCGGTGATGGTTCAGGCGCAGGGCCGGGCTCCTCGTCGGGCTCGGTCGCCGGCTCGGGTGTGGGGGACGGGACTGGTTCGGGAGCGGCAGCCGGCACGCCGGTTCCCCCCGCCATGAGCGCGGCCTCCCGCACAGCGGCGTCGAGCTGCAGCGCGGGGATGTTGCCGCAACCCGTACAGGTCGCCCCCGTCGAGCGCAGCACCGTACGGATGTCGTCCTGGCTCAAGGTCGGGTTGACCGCGCGCAGCAATGACACGGCTCCAGCGATGTGGGGAGCGGCCATGGAGGTGCCAGCCTGGTACTGGTAGCAATCGTTGCTGCCACCGCAGGCGCTCAACACGCCTTCGTTGTCATCCCCGCCGGGGGCGACGATGTCGAGGTCGGCGCTGAAGTTGGAGTAGTTCGCGAGAGGCCTGTTCGCACCCGGTCCAAACGCGCCCACCGATAACACCCCAGGGCAGTTCGCCGGGGAGCTGACGGGCACACCGTTGCCACTATTGCCTGCCGCGGCCACAATGACGACGTCGGTCTGCGCGAGAATGGTCCCGATGTAATCGGCCTCGACGTCAGAGCAGGCTTCGTCTGCCCCGAGACTCAGATTCACCACGTCGACCACGTTGGCCGCAGCGAGGTTCGGCACGCCCTCGATGGCGTAGCCGCTCATCCAGGCCATGGCCTCAAAGATGTCGACGGTGGTACCGCCACAGCGACCGAGCGCCCGCCCGGTGACCAGCTTCGCTCCCCAGCTGAGACCCGCGATGCCGACACCGTTGTTGGTGCTCGCGACGATGGTGCCGGCGACGTGTGAGCCGTGCCACGAATGGTCCATGTAGCCGTAACCGCAGTTTCCGCCGTCGCCCGGGTCGGTGAAGTCATCATCGCGACCGTCGCCGTCGACGGAGAAATCGGTCTCGTAGATGAAATCGTACCCGTCGACCACCTTGGCTGCGAGATCCTGGTGGGTGACGACGGTGCCCGTATCGACGACGCCGACCCGTTGGGTCGAGAGGCCGGTGGTCACGTCCCAACCCGCCCGAGTCCCGATGCTCTCGTAATGCCAGAGGTAGGACATGCCGGGGTCGTTCGGCGTCGCGAAGGGATGCACCCAGCGGTCCTCGCTCGCACGCACCAAGGGGTCGCGGTGCAGTCTCGCGATGAGCTCTCGCGTGACTTCTTCAGATGCGCGGCGGTGATCTCCGGCCGGCAGCAGGTCATAGAGCGCCCAACCGAAGGACAGCGCGCGCACGAACCGGAGGTCGACGTCATGGCGCTGCTCGATTTCACGGAGCGTGCTTGCGAGCTTGCGGGCACTATCGAGGGAGTGGGGGACCTCGCGAACCTCCCGCTCGGAAAAGCCTTGCAGCTTCAGGA
>JBMTAX010000887.1:0-1640 GCA_049429145.1 Myxococcota bacterium | reverse complement strand
ACGAGGAGCAGCAACAACACCGAGAAGAGTCCGCCGCTCAAAAGCCCCATGAGCACGAGCACCTGCGACGCCGGCTCCCGCCAGAGAGCCCGCCCCGCCGTCACCAGCGTGTCGCCAGCACCGGCGAAATCTCGCGCCTCGTAGCGCAGCCGGGCCTCCTCCGCAGGCACGCGCGCGAGGTCGGGCGCCATCCAGCGGGCCATCGCAAGAAGCTCGTAGGCCAGCTCGGCGCGCCCTCTCACGAATACTGCGGTGGCTTCGGTGGTGAGGGCGTTGGCCACGTCGATCACTTGCACGCCTCCCGAGGCGCCCTGCACCCCGAGATTTCGCACCGTTGTTTCGAGGGCTGCCTCGAGGGGGCCGAGCTGGACTTGGTCGTCGCTACGACCGACGCGCCGTGCTTCGAAAGCGCGGGTGATGTCGGTAATGGAATGCGGTGCGACGACGACGTCCTTGAGATACAGCGGCGCACCCGTCGTGCTCGCAGACTCGCGGGCGGGCGGTGGTGTCTCCCGTTTCGGGAGGGACGAGCCCTCGGGCGGCGGGGCGGCGTCGCTTGGCGGGAGAGCATCCACAGGAGGAGTGAACTCACCTCCTCGTTCGCTCAGCGGCGTCGAGGGCAATGGGTCGACCACCGACCTTGTATTCGGGCCGGCCTGAGGAGCAGGCTCGTCGAGGTCGGTGTCGAGGTCGGCCTCTGAGCCGCTGAGCTCCTCGAAGGCCTCGTCTTGGGCGCGGGCCGCAAGAGGACATGCGAGCCCGACGACGATGCACACGGCCCAAAGCGGCACGAGGAGGCGGGACGGCCTCGATAGGCGCGAGGGTCTTGAGGTTGGCGGCGCTGCAACGTGCACACAGGGGAGGTAGCACGGCCGACACGAGCCAGGCAAAACGCCGCACGTCATTGCCCCAGGCCGGATTGGGCCGCTGTGGCTTCAGAAGACGGGGACATCAAGCAGCCATTCCAAGAGGGCCTGCTGCACCGGGAGGCGATTGGCGGCTGCCTCAAACGCGAGGGAATGCCGCCCCTCGAGGACGTCATCGGTGATCTCCACGCCTCGCTGGGCGGGCAGCCGGTGCAACACGAAGGCCTCGGCCGTGCCCGCCAGCATGGTCGCGTTCACCTGAAAGACAGAGGCCTCTGGATGCGTGGTGAAGGTTGCTGGCCACGGTCCGGTGCTCACGACGTGGGCGCCCTCTGCAGCCTCGAGTGGTGAGCGGAAGCGTTGCACACGAGCACCGAGTCGCTCGGCGCGTGCCCAGGTAGCCGCCTCGACATCCGTCCCCGAAGGGAGCCCAAGCCGCAGCTCGAAACCGAGAAGCGCGGAGGCGGCCACGTAGCCATTCACCATGTGTGGCGTGTCCCCCACAAAGGCCCATCGCAGCTGAAACGGCTCGGGGCGCCGCTCGAAGACCGTGAAGAGGTCGGCCAGGACTTGGCAGGGATGGTCGAGGTCAGAGAGCCCGTTGATGACAGGAATACCGGCGTGGCGCGCGACTTCATCGACGGTCTGCTGCGCGAAGGTCCGTAGCACGAGGACATCGGCATAGCTCCCGAAGGTGCGAGCTGCGTCGCGGAGGAGTTCCCCTGCCACGAGCTGTGTGTCCCGAGCTTGCACCGTCACCGGACAGCCGCCGAG
>JBMTAX010000886.1:0-1641 GCA_049429145.1 Myxococcota bacterium | reverse complement strand
CCCATGGCTGCATGCTCCTCGCGGAGTGGCCGATTTCACCTCGAGTTCCCCGTCGCGTTGGTAACAACGGTGGGCGGCGGCGACCACGACGACCGCTCGGGGGGAGGCTACCAGACTCACGCGAAGGGCTCTGCAGATTCTGATGATGTCAGAACCTCTGCCGACGGCGTCGCGCCCAGCGGGCCATGACGGGAGACCCCGGAGGGGATGCCCCCGGTGACATGTTCGGTCTCGATGGCGCCGCGCATCCACAAGGTACGTTCGGTGAACACTGCGAGCGCTCTCTCGAGATGTCGTTGCACCACCTCCCCCTCGAGGACACCGAGCGCCCGCGCGATGGCCTCTCCGGTGGAGAGGCTGTCTGTGCGGGTGCCGCTGCGCAGGCGATAGCTGCTCGCCGGCCCCTCGGGTAGCGCCACGAACGGCACCTCCCCCGTCGACACCAGCCGTCGACGGAGCCGCATCGCTTGGCGCCAGGTCCCGTCGGGCACGAGCAGCGTCACAGGTTGACCTCCTCGCAAACTCTCGAGAGAGCGGGCACCGGGCGCGGGAAAAAGCAGCGCGGGCCTCGTCCCCGGCGCCCATGGTCTTTCGGGCACGGGGCCCTCTCGGTTCGCGTACAGACGCAGCTGTGACGACGACAAACAAGCGGCGGCGATACGCCCTGTGTTGGTCGGCTTCGCGGCCTCTTGGGCATGCATCAGGATCACCACCTGCGTCCGCGTCTTGACCGGGACAAGCTCTGCGCACATGCACAGAGGCACCTTCAGCTGGCAGCGCGAGCAACGCGGGTCGAAAGAGACGTGGCGAGCCATGACGACACCTTGAAGGACGCAGCGCCACTTGGCGAGTCCCTGGCGAACCGGAGCCTGCAGACAGCCAAGCGAGGCGGGGGTTCGTGGTCAGCTGCTCCTATGCGCAGCGCTCAGAACGCACCCGCACGGAGCTTGAGCTCTCGCTGCAGTTCGCGACGACGGAACCACCCTTCGAGCTGTCGCTCCACTTCAGGGAGACTCCCTTCGGGTCGCGCCGCCGCGGCGTGTGGCTTGCCGCCGCCTCGCCCGGGGAAAAGCTCCTCCACGAGTTGCCTCGCCACGTCAGGCGATTGCGACCTCACGCTGACTTGCACGCCTGCGGGGCCCTCGACCGCCAGGATACCGACCTCGGAACGCGCCATGACCCCGTCGAGTCGGTCGAGGAGATGCCCGGTGACGTCGCTCTCTGCCGTCTTGTCATTGGCGCTGCGCGCAGCTTCGAAGGCGTTCACAAAGGCACCTCGGGGAACGCTGAGGAGCATCTCGCCCGCCGAAGACAATCGACGCTCGCGGACGCCTGTTGCGCCCTCGCCTCTCGTCCCGCTGGCGAGGGCCTGCACCCCCGCTTCGGGGAACTCATAGTGAAGCCGAGCCTGTACGCTCTCGAGGTCGCCCCCAAGGCGTCGGGTGAGCAGGTCTTTGCACATGCGGAGTGCATCGAGGTCAGCCCCCGGCGAGCGAAAGCTGTCGGTGTCGGTGATGACCCCGGCGGTCAGCGGGGCTGCGATCTCGGCCCACGCGTCAGGCCCGAAGCGCCGCCCCGTCACCCCTTCGCGTTGTTCCACCGCGCCCGCGCCCAACAACGTGGCTGCGTCGCGATCCCGAC
>JBMTAX010000885.1:0-1643 GCA_049429145.1 Myxococcota bacterium | reverse complement strand
AGCCCCGGCGGTGCCCCAGGCGTCGTGCTCCACCCGCGCCGCAACGCGAAGTCGGCGAAGAAATAGTTCCCGACGAGCGCAGGGTATGCACTGCCGCGGTAGACGTAGCCCCCGGTGACGCTCTGTCCTGCGCTACGGTCGTAGGCCACCACCGGCGCCGTCGAGGAAGAGGAGTAGCCGGTGGGGTCGCCTGACGGGTAACACACGAAACCCTCGCGCTGGTTCCAGCCGAAGTTCACGGCCCCCTGGCCGACAGTGAACGGGAAAGGGAAGGGGAGGTGGTTCACCTCCTCGTAAGCCCCCTGCCCCACGTCGGCGATCCAGAGATCGCCCAGGGTCTCGTCGAAGCTGAAGCGCCACGGGTTCCGGAGCCCGTAAGCGACTATCTCTTTTGCACCTGCTGCGCCCGAGGCGAAGGGATTGTCGTCGGGGATGCCGTAGCGCAACGGTGGGGCCACCGTGTCGACGTCGATGCGCAACAGTGCACCAAGCAACGTCGACACGTTCTGCCCGTGACCCAGCGGATCGCCCCCGCTCCCCCCGTCGCCGAGTGCGATGTAGAGGAAGCCATCGGGGCCAAAGGCCAACATGCCCCCGTTGTGGTTGTCGTAGGGCTGCTCCACCTTGAGCAGCACTTCCTCGCTGCCGGACTGTACCGTTGGCATGCCGGCGCTGGTCGTGGACATGTAACGGGCGATCACCGACGTCAGCTGGGCGCCGTCGCGTTCGGTGTATGACACAAAGAACGTACGATTGTCGTCGTACTCGGGGTGGAGGGCAAAGCCGAGGAGCCCTTTTTCGCCGCCGGCCTCCACGACGTCACTTAGGTCCAGAAAGAGTGTCTTGGTGGGCGCTGCCGATGCGCCATCGAAGACGTAGACGCGCCCGCCCTGCTCGATGACGAAGTTCCACGGAGAGCCAGCGGCCGCGGTGAGGAACAACGGCGAGGAGAAGCGTAACCCGGGATAAGCGTCTTCGACGGTGGCCGTTCGCAGCATCGCGAGTTCTGCGCCGAGGGGTTGGCAGGTCGTGCCCTCGACATAGGGGGGCAACGCCGGGCCGGCGTCGAGGAGTCCCCCGGCGTCGCCAAGGCCGGCATCGGTGGAGGCGTCTTTCGTGTCACCCCCGTCGGCAGAGATGTCATCTCGGGGATCGGGCGCTGTTCCCACGGGTGTCCGTGGCTCCGCAGCGGGACCGCAGCCACAAAGGAACATACCGACAACGAGGAGGGAGCCGCCGTTCATCGCCGAGCCCGACGCCGTCATGAAGCATCCTCCATCACTGCCACCACCAGCAATAACGACGAGAGGTAGGATGCCGCAGGACGGCCGATCGAGCCAAGGGCGAGACACGCGGCGGGGTGCTACGGCCGAACAGGATGTGGGGTCACGAACCAGGGGCAACGGGGTCGTTTCCTGGCGGTTCAGGACCCAACCGATGCACATGTGCGGGCGCAACCCCGGCCTGGATGATGCCGAGTTGCTCTGCCACGGCCCGAGACACGTCGAGCACCCGTCCCGGGACGAAGGGCCCGCGATCGTTCACGCGGCATTGCACGACGACACCGCTGCCGGGCATCGTGACGAGCAGCTCGGCACCGAACGGTAGCGTGCGATGGGCACAGGTGGCGGCCTCGGGGTCAG
>JBMTAX010000884.1:0-1646 GCA_049429145.1 Myxococcota bacterium | reverse complement strand
CAATGCGAGCCTCGAGAGCCAGCTCGCCGAGGTCATGCAGCGCCTCTCGGCCTTCAACGGGCAACTTGCTGGAGTGCAGGCCGAGCGCATTCGGGGCCGCCTCGAGCGCGAGGCCCTGGAGGCTGCCAAAGAGGACCCGCGACTCCTCGATTCCTTGGCCAACATCCAGCAAGCTGGGGTGGTCGCTGCGTTAAAGGGACAGCTCATTGGTCTCAAGACCACCTACAGGGAGCTGAGCGCCCGTTACCAAGGAGCGCACCCGAAGATGGTCACAGTGAAAGAGCAGCTTGACCTCGTCGAGCAAGAGCTCGCGCGGGAGATCGACGCGGTGCTGGTCTCGAGCGAGCGACGGGAAGCTTCGCAAGTGGAGACCGAGCGAGGCCTCAAACAAGCCATCTCCGAGGAGCGCCAACGAGAGGCTCGTCTCAACAAGCTGAGCCTTGACTACAAGCGGCTTCAACGCGAGGTCGAGACGAACGAGCGGCTCTACGAAATGGTCACGAGCCGCATGAAAGAAGCCGACCTCACGGGAGCCATGCGCTTCAACAATGTGCAGGTGCTCGACCGGGCTCTGGTGCCAACGTCCCCCTTCAAGCCGAACCTTCGCAAAGATCTCATCACGGGGCTGGTGCTCGGGCTCTTGCTCGGTGTCGCCCTCGCACTCGGCCTCGATAAGCTCGACAACACCCTCAAGACCCAGGTGGAGGTCGAGGCCGCCCTTGACGTACCGTTCCTTGGCTTTCTGCCGCTTATCGAGGGGGGAGACAAACGCCGCGCGCCTGACGCAGCCGCGCTTCGCGATCGCGACCTCTACGTACTGCGGAACCCCAAGAGCTCTCCGGCTGAATGTGCCCGTTTCATTCGCACCAACCTGATGTTTATGGGCACCGACCGGCCACTGCAAACCCTCGTCGTCACGTCACCAGGTCCGCAAGAGGGCAAGACCACCACGGCGGTGAGCCTCGCCGCCACGATGGCCCAGGCGGGTTCGCGCGTGCTCCTCGTCGACACCGACATGCGGCGCCCGCGTTTGCACCGCGCATTCGGACTCTCCAACGAGCGCGGCGTGTCAACTCTCATCCTCGGCGATGCCTCCCTTGACGAGGTGGTACAGCATTCTGAACTCGCCGGGCTCGACGTGCTCGTGTGCGGTCCCACGCCCCCAAACCCTGCTGAGCTCCTCCACACGCGCAGGTTCGCCGAACTCACAGCCGAGCTCCGTCGACGATATGACCGCGTGGTGTTCGACGCACCGCCGGCGGGCGCCGTGAGCGATCCGTTGATTCTCGGTGCCCAGGTCGACGGCACCGTCGTGATCCTGAAGTGCCAAAAGACCACCCGCGAGGTCGCGCAGCAAACCGTCCGCAGCCTCGAAGATGCCCATGCCCATGTGGTGGGTGCCATCCTCAATGACGTCGACCTTGCCAGCCGCCGCTATGGCTCCTACTACTCCCAGTACTACCGCCAGTACGGTGGCTACTACGGTGACGACGACGCGGAGGCAGCGAAGACGTGAGCGCGAACTTGCGATGGCATGCCCTCGGGGTGTTTGCGCGCCAGGAGCGAGCCGCAGAGAAAGAGCTCCTGAAGCGGGACTTCGAGGTGTTTCTGCCCGTGACGCAGGAGCGGCGCATGTGGAGCGACCG
>JBMTAX010000883.1:0-1649 GCA_049429145.1 Myxococcota bacterium | reverse complement strand
ACACCTCGGGGGGCAGCGTGTCGGCGGGCAACACCTCGGGGGGCAGCGTGTCGGCAGGAGGCAGTTCCCTGGGCACGAGGACCGGCTCCAGGACCCGCCCTGGGAGTGGAGATGCCGCCAAAGGTGAATCAACGCGAGGCGGCGCTACAGAACGCTCTGGGGCCATAAGCGGACCCTGCTGTTGCCCGCCCCGGTTCGCGAATAGCTCGCCCTGCACCCGGCCGGGCGTGGGCGCAGGCGCGGGCGCGGGCGCAGGCGCAGGCGCAGGCGCGCGGGAGGGAGGCACCGCGTCAAGGGGGGGAGGCTTGAGCGGCGCTGGCTGCCGAAGGCGTAACACGGTGGGTGGGGTTGCGGGCGGGGGAGCGGGCGGGGGAGCCGGCGGCGTGGACGCACGGGCCGGCGCAGCCTGGGGCAAGGGCTCGCCACAGGCCCGACAGACCACGGCGTCAGGTCGGCTCAACACGTCACAGTTGGTGCAGCGAACGCCCATCACCGCGCAAGCCCCTCCGCAACCCCGGGTTACGGGGCAACGGGGGGAGAAGACCAGACCCCCTACAGCGTTGCAAGGGCTGCTTGCGCACAAGCCAGCGCGGCAAGGGAAGCGGTCTCGGTGCGCAGCACATGGACCCCGAGGCGGACCGTGACAGCGCCGGCCTCCTCGAGGTCTCTGAGTTCCCGTGGCGCGAGTCCACCCTCGGGGCCGATGACCACCATCATGCCTTCTCCCCGGAAATGGGGATGATCTGCCAGAACCTCGGAGAGCGCCCTCGGGGCGCCGAGCGCACCCACCACCACTACCCCTCGCGCGGCGCGCACCTCGTCGACCAACTGCGAGAAGGTAGATGGTCCGGTCAGGGAGGGCACCTGCGCACGCTCTGCTTGACGGGCAGCCTGCTGGACCACTCGCTCCAGGCGATCGAGTCGAGGGGCAGGCGTATTCGAGCGCTCCGCCTGGAACACCTGGAACGCGCTCGCCCCGAGCTCCGTCCCGCGCCGCACCACCTCCTCGAGCTTCGGTCCGCGCACGGCCGCCTGCGCCACCACGAGGGGGGGCAACAGCGCAGGCGCGGGCGCAACCCCGTCGAGTTCAACGATGCCACCACCGAGGAGGCGCGCCCCCGCGACGAGGCCCTCGCCGTCGAAAAGCTCCACGGGAGTCCCGGGTAACAGCCGCAGGACGCGCTCGAGATGATGCGCCGCATCGGGCGGAAGCTGCACCTGCTCTCCTCGCTGCCGGCCCGCAAGCCCAATCTCACCCACGAACGCACGTCGCATTCCTCAGCTCCTTTTGGCTTTGCGGCCCTCGTACCGCCCGCCCGGCGTGTTTCGTGGGTGGTCGGTATGCGTTGGGGTCTCAGGGACGCCGGCCGATCGCCTCGTCAGCACGACGCAAGCGTCGACTCAGCTGCCGCGCGATGTTCATCACGAGAAGAGTGTAGGCCTTGGGTTGGGAGCGGTAGACGGCGTGGAGCTGCCCATAGGGCCAGCGCCACAAGGCGCCTGGCTGGGTCACACGCACCGTGGCAGAGCGGGGCTGCATATCGATGAAACTCATCTCGCCAAAGTAGTCGCCCCGGCTGAGGGTGGTGAGCAACACGCGCCTCTCGCCCTTGAGCACTTCGAGTTCCCCTTCCTCGACGAGAAAAAGG
>JBMTAX010000882.1:0-1652 GCA_049429145.1 Myxococcota bacterium | reverse complement strand
CTGATCGAGACCCTGACGACGGTGGCACTGACTGTCGACGCAGAGCAGGTTCCAACGGGAGCGATCGCTCACATTCTCGACTTGCGAGAGATCCGACATCTCCGCGACAAAGCTGATGCTGCGACAAGAGCGAGGGAAGCGAGTGAACTCCGCTTCGAGAGAATGTTTCTGCTGGCACCACAGCCAATGCTGATGGTGTCTGCTGAGCAAATGGTGTTGCACTCGAACCATCGCGCCCGACAACTGTTCGGGTACGACGAGCATGAGTTCGCAGGTCTGCCTTTGCGCACGCTGCTGCCCCCAGAATCCCAGGCGGAACACACGGCCCTGGTGGCGGGATTCTTCTCTCAAGACGTAGCTAGGGACATGGCCCCCGGTCGGCAGGTCCGTGCACACCGTCGGGATGGCACCCAGTTCACCGCCTCCGTCGGCTTGGTGCCGATCGAGCTAGAGGGAAAGACCGCAGCGGTGGTGGGCATCACCGACGTCACGGCAGAACTAGAGGCCCAAGAAGCCCTGGCGTCCTCCCTCGCCGAGAAAGAGCTTCTTTTGAAGGAGATCCACCACAGGGTGAAGAACCACTTGCATGTGGTCTGTAGCCTTCTGGCGCTGCAGGGTGCGGAGGAAGACTCACCCACGGCGAGGGCTGCGCTCGAGAACAGCACCCATCGGGTGCAGTCGGTGGCACTCATCCATCAGCACCTCTATGGGGTCGACTCCCTCTCTCACGTCGAGCTTGGGCGCTATGCGACCCAACTCTGCCACGCGCTACAGACATCCTTTGCGCCGCATGCCGACGTCAAGGTCGACAGTGACGAGGTCCACGTGAGCGCTGACCGGGCGGCCCCCATCGGGCTCATCCTCAATGAGCTCTTGACCAATGCGTTCAAGTACGGCGCTCGCTCCACGGCGCCAGGGCCGGAGCCCCAAGGCCGAGCTTGCGACATCATGGTCGAGATCAAACAAAGCACCGACGCACTGATCATCTCCGTCACGGACCAAGGCTCTGGGCTCCCCGATGATTTCGATCTCCGCAAGAGCGCAAGTCTCGGCATGAAACTGGTGCACTCGCTCGCGAAACAGCTTCGAGGACAGATTTCGTTCGACCGTTGTCCCGGTACCAGGGCGACGCTGCGCATACCTGGTCCCCAAGGAGATGCTGGCAATCACAGACCCAGGTAGAGCTCGCAGTCGGGGCACACGGTTGGCCCGGTGGCGAAACGGTGCCCACAGGCGGGACAGGTCATCTCCTCGGCGGAGAAATCGAGAACGGGGACCTGCATGGGCCCCTCAAGAACCTCGAGGGCCCGCGGGAGGTCGTGACTCGCGACCGCGAGTCTGAACCGGGCGCCTCAACCGCCCTTGCAGCCCCCGGGTGGCTCCAACACCACAGCGACGATATGGACTCGCCCCAACGCTGCTCTGAGTTCCTTGATGGGGGCGAGTCCGCCCTCCCGCAGCAACACAAGATCGTTGTCGTGCATCATGGCTATGCGGCTCTCCCTAGGCGGTTCGCGTAGAAAGCGCGCCCAAGAAGGCACTGAGCCGAGTTGCGGCCAAAGCGTCGCCCCGGACGGAAAGGCGCTCGGTCAGAATACCGTCGCTTGCGGTCATGCGACCCTCGACCAGGGCCATGAAGTCGCGGGCTTTCG
>JBMTAX010000881.1:0-1636 GCA_049429145.1 Myxococcota bacterium | reverse complement strand
TGTCGCAGCACGGTTCCCCCGCCCAGCCCGAGAAGCAAGACACGACGAGGAGGGCCCGCCGGACGCAGGAGGGACGCGGCACACAGAGCGTCCCAGGAATACCCGGTGAGCAGGTGGCGCGGGTGCCAGGTCGCGAAGGTTGCTCCCTCCACGTCCAGGTCGATGCGCTCCCCTACCTGCCGCGCCACGAGTTGGTTGAAGGGAGACGAGACGCGCTCGATCTCCTTACGCAGGCGGGGCATGGTGCGGGCGACGTCTGTCATGCGCAGATCGTATGTGATGCGTCAGGAGGGAACCACCTTTGCCCACCGCACCCCAGCACCGTGAAGAACTCGCGAGCCAGCAGTTGGCCCACACGCTAGAGAGCTGCATCGCACCACCGCCCACCCGCCGCGGCAAAGTGAGAGAGATCTATGAACGGGGCGATGAGGTTTTGCTCGTAGCCACTGATCGGATCAGCGCCTTCGACGTCATCCTTGGCACCATTCCGTTCAAAGGGGCGACCCTCACGGAGCAGGCCGTGTTCTGGCTCGAGCAGGCGCGAGAGGTGGGGCCTACCCACCTGCTCGAGCGCCCAGAAGCGCAGGTGATGCGCGTCCGACGGGCTGTCCCCTTCGCCTTCGAATTCGTCGTCCGTGGCTATCTCGCTGGATCGCTCTTGCGAGAGCCGGCAGAGACGCGAGGGGAAGCCTGGGGCTTGCGCCTTGACCCCCACCAAGCTCCCTTTACCCCCTTTGCGGCTCCCTTGGTCACGCCCACAACGAAAGAGGCGGTAGGAAAGCATGACCTGCCAAGCTCCCTCGAAGCCCTCAAAGCAAAGGGGGTAGCGACACAGAAGCAGCTCGACGAGGTACGGGAGCGCGCCCTCGCCCTCTTTGCTCTCGGCAGCCGCGCCGCACGAGAGCGAGGTCTCATCCTCGTCGACACCAAGTACGAGTTCGGCTTGGTGGGAGACGAGATCGTCCTCATCGACGAGGTCCACACGGCCGATTCCTCTCGCTATTGGGTAGCGTCCAGTTACGACGAGCGCCTCGCGCAAGGCGATCCGCCCGAGATGCTCGACAAAGAACGTCTCCGCCGCTGGCTGCGGGAGGAACGCAACTTCACAGGTGAGGGAGCCCCACCCGCCCTGCCCGATGACGTCCGAATCGATCTTGCTTCGTTCTACTGGTCCCTGACCGAGACCATTACAGGACGAGACTTCGCTCCCGATACCGGCCCCGTCATCGATCGGGTCACAGCCGTCGCCCGTGGGTTCCTCCAGAGCTGAAGTCGGTGACAATCTTCCCTTCGTCGCGGAACGGGGGCATGGTGAAGGACGTGACCAAGAAGCTCGAAGAGACACCCACGGTTCGAATCAACGTCGACGGGACCATCAAGCCCCCGGACGCCTCTGCGAAGACGGTCCTCGCAGAGCTACCCGGCGCCTACAGGGTCGTCCGCATCGGGTCCTTACTGCTGCTAGACCTCGACGAAGGAAGTGGTGCAGCGCCGCGTCCCGGGGAGGAGGTGGTGATCGCTGGGTCGCTCCGAGGGGGAACCCTGCTCGGATTGCTGAACCTCTTCGCACAGAACCGTGACACGGGGCGACTAGTTCTCCGACGTCGCTCCACCGAGCGGGTCGTTATGCTGCGCG
>JBMTAX010000880.1:0-1656 GCA_049429145.1 Myxococcota bacterium | reverse complement strand
GCGACGATGGTTGCGCCTTGGGGCGAAAGGTATTTGCGCGCCACTCGTTGGACATCCTGAGCAGTCACCGCGCGAATGCCTTCTTGGTATTTCTCTTCGTAGCTGGGGTCGCCAACCGACGTGCTCCAGTACCCGAGACGACGCGCCAGGCCCTCTACCGTTTCCCGCTGGTAAACCCCATCGGCGGCGAGGATCCCCTGCGCTTTCTTGAGCTCATGCGTCGGTGGCGGTTCCTCCTGTACCTTTCGCACGACCTCTCCCACAGCGCGCAGCGTGTCATGCAGTTTCGAGTGGTGTAGCGCTGCGCCAATGACGAATAGGCCGTCGTCGCGAGGCGTGTACGCATAGGCATAGACCTCATTCACGACCCGCAGCTCGTGCCGCAGGCGATGCACGAGGCGTGAACTCTCTCCCGAGCCGAGCATGACCCCCAGCACGTCGATTGCGAAGAGGTCTTCCCCGGCAATCGATGGACCATGCCAGCCCACCGCGAGCTGTGTTTCCTCCACTTCATCGACCAGACCAGCAGAGCGGATTTGGGTCTGCGCAGGCTCTGTTGGGCGCGCGGCCCGCGGCGCCGACCGGCCCTGCGCTGGGGCAAAGGCTCGCTTGATGGTGGCCAACGCATTGCTCGCGTCAAAGTCCCCTACTGCGACGACGGTGAGTCGGTCGGGACGATAATTGGCCTGATAGAACTGAAGGATTTGTTCCCGGGTGAAGCGCTCGACGACGTGGGCGTGTCCGATGACGGGTCGTCGATAGGGGTGCTCAGTGAAGGCGTTTGAAAAAAGAGCACGACTCACGCGGCTCTGGGGATTGTCTTCCGAGCGCTTAATCTCCTCGAGGATGACCCCCAATTCGCGTCCGAGTTCGTCTGGATCGAAGGCAGAGTGCAAGATCGCATCGCTGAGCACGTCGACCCCCGTATCGAAATGCCGGCTGGCGACGACGACGTGGTAGACGGTGGCATCAAGGCTCGTCCATGCGTTGATCTCGCCTCCCGCACCTTCGATTTCCGCTGCGATGTGCCCGACAGGCCTGCGCGACGTTCCCTTGAAGAGCATGTGCTCGTGAACGTGGGCGATGCCTCCCTCGGTCTCACTTTCATCGGCCGCCCCAACGTCAACCCACACTTGAATCGCCGCTACCGGCGCAGCGCGGCTCTCTTGCAGGATAACGGTGATTCCGCTGTCGAGGATATGCCTCTCGATGGGGAGAGGGTCTGTGCTCGCGGGCAAGGAGCCTCCAATGCGACCGGTGAAACGACACCGTAACGGGGACCAGGTCCCACGGCAACATTGGCGAAGCAGCGTTGGTGGCATGCCGCTTTTGCGGCCCCGTCGGGGCTGCCAGGTGTTGCGGCCCCGCCCCGCCGGGCCATACTCCTGGCTGGGAGTGGTCGTCGCGCAGGGCCTTCGTACGGCCATGGCGGTGTGCCGTTCGGAGGGAGAGCACCCGTGGATGCCCAGTACCGTGATCGTGCGCGCCGCAGTTTGATCTCATCCTCGTCGTCACACGGGTTTGGCGCTTTTTGTTTCGTGCTCATCGTGCTCGTCGGCCCTTCGCTGGGCTGCGAAGGTTGCGCCCCGTCTAGCGGGGGCGACCAGAGGGCCGAGGCGGGGCCGAGAGAAGGTGGAGACGCTACGACGGGGGAAG
>JBMTAX010000879.1:0-1656 GCA_049429145.1 Myxococcota bacterium | reverse complement strand
CGTCGAGCCGCGACAGGTCAGCGATTGGTTTCACGCCACCTACGTCGACGCATTCGACTGGGTGGTAGAGCCGAACGTGCTCGCCATGGGGACCTTCGGCGCGGGCGAAGTGATGACGACCAAGCCCTACATCGCGGGCGCTGGCTACATCGACCGCATGAGCGATTACTGCGGCGATTGCCAGTTCTCGCCGAAGCGTTGTCCCCTGACCCGGCTCTACTGGGCCTATCTCGACCGACACAGCGAAGCGCTGTCAGCGGTGCCTCGCATCAAGCCGCAGCTCCTCGGCCTGCGACGACGCAGCGACGAGGAACGAGCGGAAGACCGCCGCATCTATGCGCGCACGCAAGAGCTTCTGCAGCGAGGGGAGATGCTCTCGGAAAAGCGGCTCTCCGAAGACAGATAACGGGCTGAGGGAAAGACGGTCGATGACGCCTATTCCAGTGCAGTCACGATCTCCGCTGGTTGGGCTCTGTCGAACGTAACCCGAGAGGCAGAGCCGCGAGGCGTCCTCTGCGCAGGTTATGCGCGCGTCGATGGGTACGGTGCAGCAAGACGCCAGCTCTCATCCAGCAGCATCACTTCGACGACGTCTCCCGGGTGAATTGTCGTCTGTTCCTCTGCAAGTACGCACAGGGCGTTCGCCCGCGCCAATCCTGACACTTGGCCTGAACCTTGTTTCTCGTCGAGACACACCTCGAGGTAGCCGTCGTCCGCCACGGCGGCCGAGGCACGGGCGAACATGCGGAAGCCCGCTTTCTTGCCCATGCCACTTCCGACCAGCCGCGCACGCAAGGTTTGAGGCATACACGCTGACCGACCCTGCAAGCGCAGCAGCGCGGGTTTGACGAAGAGTTCAAAACTCACCTGGCTCGACACAGGGTTGCCGGGCAACCCGAACACCAGCTGTCTCCCCCACACGCCGAAGGCCACCGGCTTACCCGGGCGCATCGCCACCTTCCAGAGTTCGAGCGTTGCCCCCACCGCCGTGAGCGCTGGCTTCACGAAGTCGTGCGTCCCCACCGACACGCCTCCGATGGTCAACAACACATCCGCGCCGCGGGCCCGCTCGATACAGGCGATGTGATCACCAAGAGTGTCAGCGGCGATGCCGATGAGCTCTGCAATGGCGCCGGCATCACGAACCGCGGCGGCGATGGCGTGGGCGTTTGAGTTCAGGACGTCGAGAGGCCCGAAGGGCTGACCGAGTTCGCGAATCTCATCGCCGCTGGCGAGGATGCAGACCCGCGGCCTGCGATGCACCTCGACGGTGACCTGCCCGGTCGCGGCCAAAAGGTTGAGACGCCCTGGCGTCACGACGTCACCGGCGGCCCCGACGGGTTCTCCACGGGACACGTCCTCGCCAAGTCGACGTATGTTCTCGCCGGGCTTTGCCGCATGCAGCACAGTCACCACGCCGGTGCCCTCCGCAGTCACGGCCTCCTCGTTGGTTTGCTCACGCATGATCACAGCGTCGACGCCCATCGGGATGAACGCTCCCGTCATGATGCGCGCGGCGTGGCCGGGCGCGGCCTCGAGCGGCGCGGTGCGCTCCTCCTTGCGGCGGTGCAGCTCCTGGCGCAGGGCGGCGGCGCGCTCCGCGTGCACGCCGATGTGCGACGCCGCGCGCGCGTCGGCGACCGCCTCGAACGCCTC
>JBMTAX010000878.1:0-1663 GCA_049429145.1 Myxococcota bacterium | reverse complement strand
CCCGCTTCCTCTTCCATACTCAGGTGGCCACCCTCGACGTCGCGGTGGCCACGATGGTGGTCTTCACCACCGCGGCTTTCTTCTGGGCAGAGCGCAACTTGCGGTGGGTCATCCCAACGGGCGTGATCTTTGGACTCGCCCTCCTCACCAAGCTGAATGCCCCTTTCGCGGCTCTGCCGGCGACGGGATTCGCGCTCGTTACGCGATGGCGGGGCTTTGGTCTCGAACGCCGCCACGCGCTCGGCGGCCCTGCCCTCGTGCTACCCACGATTCCGAAATCGCTGCTGGCAATGGCCCTGCTC
The DNA here is from genome assembly GCA_049429145.1 of Myxococcota bacterium. Lineage (GTDB taxonomy): Bacteria > Myxococcota > UBA727 > UBA727 > CAYLZW01 > JBMTAX01. Next base: position 1,361 of record JBMTAX010000878.1, on the reverse strand, counting down.
GGTCCGCTGCTTTTCGTCGCGCTCTGGCCGTGGCTCTGGTTCGACACCCTCACGCGTCTTGGCGAGTACTTCGCCTTTCACCTCGCCCATTATCCGATCTTCTTGTTCTACGAGGGCGAGGTCTACTCGAAGCCCTTCGCCCCGTGGCACATGCCCTTCACCCTCGCGGTGGGCGTCATGCCAAGTCCGGTGGTTCTCCTGGGCGTTGTTGGTGCGGGGCTCGCTGTTGCGGCGCTCGTGCGTACCGCTCGGGCAGCGCGGCACGATGGAAGCGGCAGCGACGCCAGCGATGCCGACCAGCTCCTGACCCTCGTGCTTCTGCAATCGTTCTTCGCCATTGGCATCGTCGCCTTCAGCAATGTCCCGAAATATGGCGGTGAGAAGCTGTTCATGCCGTTCTTCCCGCTCTTCGTCATCCTTGCCGCTCACGCCGCCGCCAAGGCACTGCAAGGAATCGCGTATCTCGTGCCGTGGTTGCGACCAGGGCTCCCTGCGTTTCTGCCGCTCGTCGAGAGGGACCGCATCGACTCGTCGCGGGTGCCGGTGCTCCGTGGGGTCGTGCTCGGACTTATCGCAGCCCTCACGTGCATCCCGGGCTTCGTGGGTAGCGTGCGCTTTCACGGCGGCTATGCGCTCAGCTACTACGGTGAGTTCTTGGGCGGCCTCGCAGGGGCAACAGCTCGTGGTTACGAGCGCACCTATTATGACGTCGCTGATAAGGCGCTCGCTCTTTGGCTCGACGACAACGCGCGAGGACGCTCGGTACACTTCGAGCCAAACCACAAGGAATACGTCCGCACTTACAAATGGCTGCAACGCGATGGCGTGATTTCGAAGCGACTCCGCCTCGAGCCGCGGCGCGAGCGGGCACAGCTCTTGGTACTCACCCATGAGCGACGCTGGACCACCTACCCGCGACTGCTCGATGAACATCGTCGCCTGCGCGCGGTCCACGAGGTCAAGCGAGAGGGGGTGCCCCTCTACACCGTCTACGAGAGGCCAGCGCTCGAGCCCTGAAACAGGGGGACGTCGTCACCGGCCAGCTCGTCACCACACAGGGTCACGAGCTGGCACGGCGCGTCGATGTGCCGACGAGGGGAGCCGGTCACCCGAACGGCTCATCGACGGCGACGACGCTGGGCGAGCGTACCCCCCAAGACACCGAGCAATGCCAGGGCGAGGGCGGGTTCACCACCCTCGGCGTCACCGGGGGATACCGCCGTGCAGCTACAGAACCCACCGTCAGCGACACCCTTGGCGCAGACGTAGCGCTGTTTGCTCGAATACACACAAGAGAACCCTTCACCGCAGATGCTGTCGTCGTCACGACAGGAGTCCGCCTTACAGAGCCCACCCGGGAT
>JBMTAX010000877.1:0-1663 GCA_049429145.1 Myxococcota bacterium | reverse complement strand
AAACAGGGCGTCGCCAACTATTTCGGGGCCCAGCGCTTTGGCCCAGGGGACGCCTCCCTGCGCGAGGCGGAGCGCTTTCTCCGTTACGGTCGTGCCCCGCGTTCGCGGAAAGAGGAGTTCCTTGTCAGCGTGTTTCAGGCCGCGCTGTTCAACGCGTGGCTCGACGAGCGCGTACGCACCGGGTTGTTCGCGCAGCCCCTCGAGGGAGACGTGATGTGGAAGGCGGGGAACCACGCTCCCTTCACCTGCACCGAGCCCAGCGTCGATGCCGAGCGCATGGCGCGGCAGGAGATTTTGCTGACCGGGCCCCTCTTCGGGTCGCAGATGCGACGTCCAGGCAGCGATGCCCTGACATTTGAGTCGCGGTCTCTGGCCGCGACGGGGGTAGTGGAAGACGCGCTTCTCTCGCACCCCGCGCTGCAGGTGGGCGCACGACGGGCAAGCAGGTTGATTCCCGAGGAGGTGCGTACTGCCCCCGTGGACGGAGGGGTTGAGTTTTCGTTCCTTCTCCCCTCTGGCTGCTATGCCACTGTTCTCTTGAGAGAAATCTGTGGTCCTCGCTGGGTTGATGCGGCCGCCGATGACCCTCGAGGAGACCCCTTCGTCGCCTGAGCGCCTACTTAGATTGTGTCACCTGTCACCATGGGGGCAGGCCTAGGCAAGCGCTTTGCATTGAGCACACCCCGCGGCGGCCCGGAGCTCGCCGGCGGAGGTTGCTCATGGCGCAGAAGACGACGGCTGGTGGCAGCAACAGAGGGCGCGGCTCTGAGCGGGATGACATGTTGAGCACCTACCTCTCCTCCATCGGGAGAGTGCCGCTCCTGTCTGCGGAGGAGGAACACAACCTTGCGAGAGAACTGCGCGAAGCGGAGGTCGACACGTGGACCCTTCTCCTGCGCGTTCCCGGCGTGCGTCAACTGCTCGACAACGAGGCCCTTCGGCCCGCGGGTTTCGTCGCAACCGCTGAACTCAGCTTGCTGCTGAAGCAGGGCCACTCCTTGCTCGACGATGCAACTCTCGAGTTGCGGGTTCGTGTTGCCGAGGCACTGCGTGAAGCGGATGACGACCGTACTCTGGTGGCGCAGGTAATGAGCATCATCGGCGACGACAGCGTGAATGGGGCGGAGCTGCGGGCCGTGATGGCCAAGGCCAAGGCCGCACGCGCTCGCGCACTGCGAACGCGCAACCACTTCATTCGGGCGAACCTGCGTCTCGTCGTCAGTATCGCTCGTCGCTTCCATCACCATCGCATGCCCCTCATCGATCTCATCCAAGAGGGGAACCTGGGGCTGATGAAGAGCGTGCATCGCTTTGACCACAGGAAGGGGTTTCGCTTCTCGACCTATGCCCACTGGTGGATCAAGCAGTCGATCGAACGGGCGATCATGAACAAGGGGACACAGGTGCGTATCCCCGTCCATCTCTTCGATCAGCGTCGTGAAGTGCAGCGTGCGGCCCACGATCTCACCCAGAAGCTGCGGCGCCCGCCTACCCTGCCCGAACTCGCGGTCCATCTCGGCATTGGCGTAGCTCGTTTGCAGGAGGTCATCGGTGCAGTGCCGCGGGAACCATGCAGCCTCGACGAGCCATTCGGGGGGGAGGAGGACCGTACGCTCGGGGAAACCTTGGCGAATCACGATCAGCTCGGGCCAGACGACCATGT
>JBMTAX010000876.1:0-1669 GCA_049429145.1 Myxococcota bacterium | reverse complement strand
AGCTACATGAGCCCCGAGCAGGCCATGGGTAAGCAGCTCGACGCGCGCAGTGACATCTTCTCGCTCGGTGCCGTGCTGTACGAATGGGTCACCGGCTACAAGCTGTTCACCGGTGAGAACGAGATGGCGATCTTGAAGTCGATCATCGACGGCAAGATCTATCCGCCGAGCTACTTCAAAGAAGACATCCCCGAGGCGGTGGAGCACATCTTGATGCGCGCCCTCGAGAAAGACCGAGAGCGCCGTTACCAGACCGCCTGGGAGATGCAATTCGATATCGATACCTATCTGGCGGGCAGCGAGTTCACACCGTCGAACATTCACCTTTCGAACTTTCTCAAGCAGCTGTTCGACGACGAAATCGAGCGCGAGAAGGAAATCCTCCTCCGTTCGCGCGGTGCTGATCCGGCCCCTGCAGAGAGCACCGGCTCGTCATCTGAGGAAGAGGTTCTCGAACTCGAAGAGGTCGGCGGGCGTGCCCTCACCGATGGGGGAGGGCCGCCTCCTGGTGACCTCGACGATGAACCCTCGGTGCAGGGTGCCGTGCCGACGAACGTGGCGAGGCCCGGTAGCAAGTTGCAGTCGAACCTTACCTTTGCGCTGACACGGCGAGAGCATGACTCCCTCGCCAAGTTGGCGCTAATGAATCGCCTCTCCCCTGAGTAGATGGCGCGATAGCTCGTGCGAAGCCAGCTCAAATGGCTTGCATGACACGACCCCACGAAGGAGGGGTGAGTCCATGAGCGAGAACGAAGCCGCCGCGCTGCTGAACCTGCTGCCGCAAGAAGCGCTGCCCCCGCTCGACCCGGTCTGGATCCCCGAAAAGCTCGCAAAGCATACAGACCCCGTAAGTCCCGCGCCCGCGCGCTTGATGGGCGCCAAGGCCATGGTCCCCATGAGCCCGCGGGATACGGGCCACGTCGTCAACCAGTGCATGCGCGACCCCGAGCCGAAGATCGCACAGGTAGCGAAGTCGACCTTCGCGGCCCTCGACGACCGCATTCTCACGGCGGTGCTTGGCGACAAACTGGCCCCGCCCGTCTTGCTCGGGCTCGCCATCACACAGTTGCGACGACCCGCGAACCTCGAGCGGGTCCTGCTCAACCAAGCGACCCCCGACGACGCGTTCGTGTTCACGGCCCAGAACTCCGACGACGCAAACATCATCACCCTCGTTGCAGGAACCCAAGCGCGACTGTTGCGCTGCCACGACATTGTGCGCGCCCTTGCCGCGAACGCGAAGGCCCTCCGCAGTGAGATCGATCGCGCCGTCGACTTTCTCGTCCGTGAGGGCATTTTCCTCGACGACGTCGCTGCCTTTGAAGATTCGTTCATGCGCCTCGGCAAGGCCGATATGCTGCAGGCGCTCCGCAACGTGAAACTTGACGTGGTGGCGCTGACCGCCGCGGAGCAAAAGGTCATGGCGGAGCACGGGCTCTCCTACGAGCAGGTGATCGACGCCGACGAGAGCGTGAACGAGCTCCTCGAGGCCGCTGCTGCCGCCACCGGGACAGACAAAGACCTCGCCCGTACGCCGCTCTCCAAGCTCTCCATTCCGGTCCAGATCAAACTTGCACTGACCGGTAAACACGCGCGTGCCCTCGAGGCCCTCGGCTCCACCAACAAGATGGTCGCCTACGCCGGTATTCTGAATCCGTCGATCACGGAG
>JBMTAX010000875.1:0-1671 GCA_049429145.1 Myxococcota bacterium | reverse complement strand
CGCTCCTCGGTTCACCCCCTCTCTCGAGGACGTCGAGAGAGAGGGAGTGACCCTCTCCTGGCAGGAGAGAGAACGATGCCGACCCAGTTCACGTCCATCACGCTCGTAGACGAAGAGACCCTCCCTTACGCCCCCTGCGGCAGGTTGTGGGCTTACTGCTCGCACCCCTCGTGCTGGCGTCGTCCCACAGACAACGGGGGTGCGAAATGAGCGCGGCGGTCATCGGGCGCTTCGCCCGCCTCCACGGCACGTCCTACACATTCGCTCGTCGCCGCGTGCGGCAGCTCCAAAAGTCACGTTATCCCCTGTACGTCGTCGCCATCGGCACTGACCGTCGCTACGGCGGTCCCGAAGAAGGTGGGTGGTGGTATGACGAGAGCTACGTCCTCGAGGTAGCGAGCTGTCGCGGGTGGCGCGCTGCGCTTCGTGCGGCTCGCTCGTTGAAACGTGATTACCCGACGTGTCCCTACGGGAGATTCTCTGCCGCTGGAGGTACCGACGTGTCGATTCGGCTCACCGATTGCCGCGCGGAACTCGACACGTGGTCTATGCCGACTCCTCGTCCTCACTACGAATAGGGGACTGCTCCCTCGAGAGAGGGGGCTCTGCCCGCTCAGAAAGTCGCGCTGCCCTCGTGCATGCGGCTACCTTCCTTCCCCTTGGCGGGAGGGAAGGTGAGGGCAATTGTTGTCGCGCTGCTCGGCTTGTGCGCCTGTACCCACGGAGAGGACGCGGCATTGCCAGCGACCTGCGGCCTAAGGGAGCACACCGGCGAAGTGGTGCCGGTCACGGTGGACAGCGAGGACGCACTTGCCGCGACTGCGACCTGCAGCAGCGTGCCCGGTGACCTTGTGATCGAGGGAACCGCGTTTGTGAGTCTCGTGGGTCTTGAGGGACTCAGAAGCGTCGGGGGTGACCTCTACCTCACCGATAACGAATCGCTGCGAAGCCTCGAAGGTCTAGCTGGCCTCGAAAGAGTCGAAGGCAACGTGTACGTCTACCGGAATCTTGCCCTCAAAGACTTCGCTGGCCTGGATGCGCTTCGGGATATCGGCGGAAAGCTTGGCGTCTGGAAGAATGGAAACCTCGAGAGCTTCCACGGCCTCGAGCACCTCGAGGTCGTCGAGGGAGAACTCTCCATTTGGTACAACGATGTCCTTGTGGGCCTTACCGGTCTCGATGGTGCGAGGAGTGCCGGCAGCGTCCATATCGAGAGGAACGCCTCTCTTGCGAGCCTTACAGGGCTTATGAATCTCACGAACGTAGAGGGTGACGTGGCCATCCTTCGAAATCTGTCGCTGCCTCTGTGTGAAGCAGAACGCCTCGCGGAGAGGGCAGGGCGGACCTGCGGGGTGGATGCCGACTGCGAGGACAACCGGGGTACCGGGGTGTGTGAATAGTTTCCTCTGATGCGGTGCGGACAGTGAGGGCCTTCGCGGGCCCTCTTTGCGTTTGTGGTCCTCCTCTTCGGCTGTCTCTGGCCCGAGATGCCCTGCCTGTCTCTTCAGGCCCTCCGCAGCGGCGAGAGGGCCTGAAGAGCCGCGACGAGAGCGAGCTCCAGGGCCCTCCGACCCACTCGGAGGTGCCTCATGTTTCTGACCGTGTTCTCTCTCGCCTCAAAGCTCGGCGGTATCTGGGCGACCTACGTCGGTAGGGAGACCTGTCCTCCCT
>JBMTAX010000874.1:0-1673 GCA_049429145.1 Myxococcota bacterium | reverse complement strand
CGACGCGATTCTCCCTCGACCCGTACAGCTCGACGTCGCGTGGCAGAGCCAGGTGTTCGAGCCCCGGCGCGCGGACAAGGAGCGCCAAGAAGACCCTACCGGGAGCTGGCTCTTCAAGGGCAGTGTCGGTGAACTCTCTGTTGGGGCGACCTACGTTTTCTGAGCGGACTTTCCCTCGTGCTCACCCTCGGTGGCATGTCCCTTCGCTCCCATGCGGCGCACCGTCACGTCGACACGCTCCAGAAACCCGCCGGGAAGCTCTTTGGTGAGGCGCCCTGCCGTCTGTTCGGTCTGCACTGCGAGTAGCGCCAACGTATAGGTGCCCGCAGTGTCGATTTGCAGCGTGTAATGCCCCGCTTTACTCGAAGGGAAGAACTCGTAGCCGGGGCGAGCACCGCCAAGAAGAGCGAAGGACTTGAGCCGCAATGACTTCGGCACTGGAATCTGCACGGGGTGTCCCGCATAGAGCCGTTGTTGCTGCAAGGCAGCGCAGCCCCCGACCAACGAGGCCGGTCGGATCTGTGTCGTGTGCGCCGAGGCGACGTCGACAAGTCGCAGCATGACCTCCAGGGGATAGACATCGCGGATGGGGTGGGACTCGAGTTCAAAGAGTACCTTGCGCACATTGTCACTGCGCTCGAAGTCTCCGAGCCACCGGGCTGCACGTTCAATGCAGCGGTCCCGCGGCATTTCGTCGAGGAGCCAGCCTTCGATGAGTCGAACCATATGCCGTGCAGCGCGTTCCGGACCTCGGCGTTCCGCTTCCCGAGGAGCGAGGTCGGGATCGAAATCATCGACGAAGCCAGCTGTGCGCAGCTCGGTCATGCGCTGTGCGTCGAGGCGCACCTGCTCGTGGACGTAGGCCGCATGGGCTGCACGCTGTTCAGGGGTGTCCCAACCCCCCGCGACATCGTCAGGGCGGGCGGCCGCGGAGAGCACCTCGCCTTCGGTACCCCCTGCTTCTTGCCGCTGCGCCGGCGATGACGATGTGCCGTGTTGCTCGGGCTGCGTCGAGGACACAGCGCTGCGACTACCTGCAGTCGTACGACCGAGCCCGCCTGAAGTGGAGGGGCCAGTCGTCCTCCCTGCATAAGGGCGTCGAATGTCTCGCGCCATTGCGGCACCTCCGTGACGGGCTTTCACCGATGGATGCCTCATCATACCGGCTGGCGGGCCGCGAGATAGGTACCCACGCCCAGGATGGTGTATCTCTCCCCCATGTCGCGCCGACGCATCAAGCCCACCACGGTCTGCCCACGATGCGAGGGCTTCATGCAGCGCAAGACGACGATTCGAGAGGCTGCGGGCTCGAGACATTGGGGAGACATCGACCCCTTTCTCAAGCTCGGTGGCGTCGATATTTATCACTTCATCTGCATCTCATGCGGCAACGTCTCCGCCTATCAGGTGAAGTTCGAGTTCGAGGGATTCGGTAAAAAACGCCCCCGGTCCTAGGTGGTGTCCCCGATCAGGGCGAGGCAGAATCGACGTTCGTCGATCGCTTCTCCCGGCTCGTTTGCCGCAAGATGAGCCGCAAGACCCACCCCCGTCGAATGTCGCGCAAGCTGGGCCGCAAAGCACCCATCCGCGGGCTAGGGGAAAATCGCTGGAGCGAGGTCTCAGCTCGGGCTTCGTTCGGGCGCAGTCCATTCCTCGAGAGATAACGATGGGAG
>JBMTAX010000873.1:0-1673 GCA_049429145.1 Myxococcota bacterium | reverse complement strand
TAGCTCGCTGGCGTCGGAGTCGGCGTTGCCTCGGTCGGTTCGAAGCGGCGCATCGCGCGTCAAAAGCCGAAAATCCAGGGCAACAGCGAGGGTGTGCGCAGGGAGGTAGCGCGGGAGGCGCGTGGTGAGACGAGCAAGAACCTCGAGGGCGAGCGTATCCTCGTCTTGCGCGGCGAACGCACGAGCCAGCTCGAGATCGACTCGCCCGAGAGTGTCTGCGCCCAGGGCCCACGGGGAGAGGACGTCGACAACGCCAGCGGGATCGTTGGACGACCAGCGCTGTGCTGCGAGCGCAAGGGCCAGCCACTGCGATGAAGTTCCGTCGCGCGGCGGCATCCTGAGCGCTTGCTCCAGCTCATCACCGAGCGAAGGGTCTGGGTCGGCAATGGGATGGGCCACGATGAGCGCGCGTGCGAGCAGGGCACGAGAATCACGCCGGTGCTCGGCGGGGAGAGACCGCAATCGTTGCTCTACGCTCTCGACGTGGGAATCATCGGCTCCGTGATCTGCCACCAGGAGAGCGTGCCCGAGGGCTGACATCACCTGATGTTCTGGGTCACGCTCTGCGTCGGCTCGCTCCAAGAAACGGCCGATTGCTGCAACCGAGCCCGAATCGAGTACCGCATCGTTGGCATCGAGATTTGTCGTGCGGGCTGGGAACACCCGTTGGTATGCGACACCGAAGGTTGCGCCGACCGCAGCGAGCATGACGATGCCAAGAATTCGCCCCACCATCCCTGTCGCTCGGCGGGTGCGTTGTGCCTTGAGCAGCGAGGTGTCGGCCTTCACGAGACCCGCTCCGACGAGGGCACCGATTGCGTCATCGATCGATGCCGATGCTTCTGCTTGCTCGACCTGCTCCATGGCGTCAGCCGCCCGGGCGGGATCGAACTGCAGGAACCGTGTGACCTCCTTCTTCGCTTGGGCTGCAGGCGAGAGGGACGAAGCCTTCGCATCGTTAGCCTGTATCCCGGCTGGCCCAAGGAGGTCCTTCGCGTTGGCGACGACAGTGTACTGTTTCTGTTTTTGGAGGGAGGCGCGTTCGCGCAGCCTTCGGGATGTTCCATCTTGTGGGTCGAGCTGGATGGCGCGGTCGAGGAAGTTGAGTGCCTGGTCCCGTAGCCCCTTCGACAGCAAATAACGGCCGAGCAGGGCGTAGGGACGAGCGTCCTTGGGGGCGAGCTGTATCGCCTCTTTGAGTGAATCGATCGAACGTTTCGGGTCGCGCGCCGTCGTGTCGGGGTCGTCCCAAAAAGCCCCGGCGAGTCCGAGGAGCGCTGCCACACTCGGCCCATGGGCCGCGAGGCCTTGCTCCAGGGTCTGTCGCGCCTCCGCGAACTCACGACGCTCCAGCTGCGCCTCTGCCTCGGCGACATAGGCAGGCGTCTGCTGCGAGGTGAGCTGCTTGCGTGAGAAGATCTGCGTCGGTTGACTGGCCGCTGCCACCTTGCCTCCCTCTGGTGCACGCTAGTCGTGTCCGCCTGTTTCGGGCAAGCGCTGGGTCTTGCACCGAAGGTTCCCACGAAGCGCGCCGTGCGCTTGCAGCCAACGTCGACCCTCTGCCATCGTGTCAGGCTGCATGCGATTGTCCGACTTGGAGATCTTGGAGTTGCACGCCACCGGTGGCATGGCCGAGGTGTACCGTGCTCGTTCGACGGGAGCCGATGGGTTCG
>JBMTAX010000872.1:0-1675 GCA_049429145.1 Myxococcota bacterium | reverse complement strand
TTCGCTCCCGCCACGGTGACACCACCATCGGAGAAGAGGGTGCTCGAGGCGACACCGTCGGCACCGATCAGCAACGCTGCCGCCATATCGGCGGCTTCGCGATCGTCTCCGACGCTGACCAACGGAATGGAAAGCAAAGACAGCAGCGCGTCCACGAGGTCGGCATCATGGGCTGCCCGCGGCGGGCCCTCGGGGGGCAGGTACCACGGCACTACGATCAACTCACCGGCACCGGCCGCCGCCAGGGTTTGTGCTGCAGACTGGGCGTCATGCCCAGAGCCTTCACCAGTAGGGCTGCAGAGTTCCCAGCGCACGCGGCGCTTCGTGGCTACGCGGCGAACCAGCATCGCCACGCTGACCCGATCGGAGCCGATGGACTGAGCGATGTCATGCACCAGCCCGAGAGCTTCGCCCCCGGCGTGAGGTGTGATGTCGACGACGACGCGCTCCGCACCGAGCCCGACGAGCAGCCGCGCATCTGCCGGTGAACCGACCGACCCCCAAGCCACGACGGGGATGAACAGCCGTTCCCGCAAGGCATTGAGCGGCTCGAAAAGCGCAGCTGCTCCCCGCGCGTCGGGGTGCACGAGACGCAGCCACAGTTCGTCGGCACCGTCGTTGGCGTGGTAGCGGGCAACCGCCTCTAGAAACGGCACGTCGAGTCCCCCGCGCGTATACGGTAGCGCGGGCGCGGCCTCCGCCGTCACGTCGATGATGGGAATGACCCGACGGGCGAGGGTCACGAGTGACTCCGGTGCCAACACCGCAGAAGGTCGAGGCCCACGGGCCCGCTGAGCTCGGGCAAAAACTGCAACGCAACGATCCTCTCACGCCAAATAGCCCCCGCAAAGGGAACCCCATGGTGAGCGACAGCGACCTCGCTGAAGGGCACGCGGGCGGGCGCCAGCAGGCGGTGTCGAAAGTAGAACCACACCCCCTGCTCTCCTGCAGGCACTACTTCCCGTAGGGCGGGGTGACGGTCGAGACCCACGACGAAGCTGAAGCCGACATGAGGTGACTTGAGCGGACGCTCCACGTCGTCAGCCATACGCGGATCGAAGCGCGCGATAGGGGCATCGAAACAACCGAGCCCCGGAGGCATTTGCGGGTGCATCCGACCGGCGAGCAGGAACTGCACCCCGAGGCCGATGGCGAGCAGCGGACGCCTCGCCTCTATGTGCTTCGCCACTTCGTTGAACAGTTTGGGGGATTGGCCCCGCTCGAGGGAGCCCTCGTCGTCAGCGCCGTCGGGCAGCACGAGGACGTCAGCGCTGCGCACGTCCTGCAGCGCGGCACTGAAACGAACGTCAGCGCCGATGGCCTTGAGCGCGAGCAGAAGGCGCTGCGCTCTGGCGTTTCCGTAGTCGAGCACAAGGACCGTAGGGCCTGACAATCAGCGTTCCTCCGCCGTCCATTGGGCGCCACGAATATTCCCAGCGAGGTCGCGGTAGAGACACGCCTCACCGAGACCTGGGCGAGGCAGGCGCATCAGCTCGTCTCCCTGATCGAAACCCGCCTCTAGGATCACCGCACCACCGGGCCGGAGCATGGCATGAACGCCGGCCAAAACGCGACGATGGACGCCGAGCCCATCGTCCCCCTCCCCGAACAATGCGAGTGCGGGCTCGTGATCGACCACGTCGGCCATGAGGCTATGGCGATCGCGGACCCGAAT
>JBMTAX010000871.1:0-1677 GCA_049429145.1 Myxococcota bacterium | reverse complement strand
GGCCTGTCGGCGGGTCTCTATGACATCGTCATTCGGATGCTGCAGCGCGATCGGGATCGGCGGTACCCGAGCCTTGACGCTGCGGCCCGGGACCTCCGTCAATGGCTCGATGAACATTCGCGACAGGTGGGTGCGCCTGAGGTGGCCGAGTGGGTCGAAGGGCTCGTGGGTGTGGAGCTCGAGGAGCGGACGCGGGACATCTCCCCCACCGAGGGCAACTTCGTGGTCGCCCTGCACACCCCGCCCCCCACGAGTCCGACTGCGGCAACGCGACTCGAACTGCCGCCGCGCTCACGTCGTCGAGGGGCAGCTCTCGGCGTCGGCCTTGCTGCGTTGGTCGGCGTTTCCGCCGTGGGTGGCTCGCTGCTGTGGGAAGCGAATGAGGAGCCCGCAGTACCGCCTCCCGCACCTGCCGTGCCACCGACACCGGTACCCCCCGTCGAACGAGAGGCCCCCGCGCCCTCCCCGCCAGTAGCCCCGCGACTTACGCTCCAAAGCAAGCCTGAAGGCGCGAGCGTTCTCGTCGGTGAGACTTTGTTGGGCATGACGCCACTGCGGCTCGAGACCCTAGCCCCGGGGGCCGCACACCAACTGACCCTGGTGAAACGCGGCTACGTCGACGCTGCGGTGACGGTGGAGCCGCTCGCGCCCGGAGAAGAGCGCGCCGTGGAAGTGGTCCTCGAAGTGAAACCGGTGCCGAAGGCCCCTCCGAAGGGCCAGCGACAGAAACAACCGCGCCCGGACGCAAGCGCGACAGCGAGCGCCGGGGAAGACGGGTACCTCACGCTGCGGACGACCCCATGGACTAAGGTCACCATCGATGGAGAGCCATACGGCACGACTCCGGTGTTCCGCAGGCGTCTTGATCCTGGGACTCACGATGTTCTGCTCGAGAACGAAGAGCACGGGCTCAAGGTCCGACGCAAGGTGCAGATCAAATCAGGACAGAACCTAAAGCTCGACCTCGACCTCTCGAAGCCGTAGTGCGGCACGAACGCCTGCAGACACGCGAGTGGGTGCACCTGTACGGCGGCTCGCCCGGAAACCGTTCTTGCGCTCGTGGAAAGCGGCGGTCGTCGAGAGGACCGTATCCCACTCAGCGACGCGGCAATGGCCCGCGGTGCCCCCAGTCGAGCGCTGTGGCGCCGCCCCCCTCGGCACGGCCTCTGTGTCCAAGCTCAGGCAACGGGCACCGAGAGGATTTCACCCTCGAGCACAAAAGCAGACGATCAGGCATGGCGCTCCCTCGCTCTTGCCTTTATGAGGCACGTCGGAGGCGCACGCGCAATGCGGGCATGGCAGCTACAAGGTGGCTTCGGCCTAGAGCGGCTTCACCTCGTGGAGCACCAACAGGGAGCTCCTCGTCGAGGAGAAGTAAGGGTCCGTGTCTCTGCGTGCTCCTTGAACCGCCGTGATCTGATGATGTGCGAGGGGACCTATAACCCGCGGCAGCCCCTGCCGTTGGTTCCGCTCTCCGATGGCGTGGGTGTCGTCGAGTCCGTTGGCCCCGATGTGACCTGTGTCGAGGTGGGGGACCGGGTCGCTGGGATGTTCTGCCCCCAATGGCTCGCTGGGGCACCGACGCGAGACGTGATGCGGTCGACGCTAGGAGGTCCCCTGCCTGGCATGCTGCAAGAATGTGTCGTGCTCCCGGCCGAGGGTGTGGCACGAGTTCCG
>JBMTAX010000870.1:0-1681 GCA_049429145.1 Myxococcota bacterium | reverse complement strand
CCCGAGGGGCGGCGCGCCGAACACTCGGTCTGCCGCGTAGTCGCCATCGTCGTCGATGGGTAGTGACGGAGGTTCAGGCGCGGAAGCTGAGGCATCGTTGAGCTGGAAGCGATGTACGCCATGCTCCAGAGAGGCCCGCGCTGCAGCCGCACTTTCCTGCGCCTTCCGCTCCCGTGCGAGCGCACGCAGCCAGTCGAGTTCGACGTCGAGAGCATCACCCTCGCCTCGGACTCGCCGCCATTGCTCGAAGCCCGGCCGCCACACGAGCGACGACGAGCGTACGCGCCCCTCGCGGGCGAGAAGCTCGAGTTCCGCCCTTGAGTAAGGACCACGGGCGCGGCCCCCAAATGCCGCGAACCACTCCCGCTGGCGCGCGGAGTTCCCGAGGCCGGTACGAGGGAGGTGGAGCCCGGTCACGGCGCGCTTCACCCCATCGATCACCTCGAGCCCACCACCCGCCGCGACGCGACCTGGGAGGGGACCGGCTCGGTACGCAGGGATGCCAACTTCAGTGGCGAGGAGAGGAGCCTCCACCGTCGAGGCGGCCCCTTCGTCCATGGCGGGCACTGGAGCCGGCTGCACGACGACCATGATGGCGCGGCAGCGTGAACACCGCACCCGGAGGCCGGGAAGTCCTGCGGCGGCCACCCGTTCATCGGGGATCGCGTAGCGCGCACCGCACGAGTGGCAAGAGGTGTTCATGAGGGAGAATGTAGACCTTGAGGTGACGGGCGCAAGCCCCCAGTCTGGACAAACCTGCGAAGCAGCGGGCAGCCATGGCGATGTCGCTACCCCAAGAATGCGTCACCCCCTCGCAGGTCGCGCTCCCTCACTGAAAGTCGTCGGGGATACCATCGGCGTTATCGTCGGGCAGCCTGTCGAGAGCCTGTAGCGCATCGTCGATACCGTCGCCGGCAACGTCACTGTCGGCGGCATCTGCAACGCCGTCGTCGTCGTCGTCGCTGTCGCTCAAGTCGCTCGTTCCGTCACCGTCGGCATCCACCTGGCCGAGCGGGTTGGCGTTCGGCGGTCCCTGCAGCTGGTTATCAGCAACTACGGTGGGCGCATTCTCAACGGCGAACAGCTCACCGAGGTCGATGTCATCTGCCGACGCAGGAACCAGCGACGTGAATTGCCCGGCCCCATCATCGAATTCCAGCAGACCGAGCCACTCACCAGGCGCATTTGCCGCCGAGCGAGGTGCCTGCAGCACGACGTGGAAGGCCGCCGTATTGGGCAGCGACAGCACAAATGGGACAGCCCTGCCTGCGTCGGGCGTCAAAGGATCAGAGCCATGCACCTTGAGGGTCGTGGTATCACCGTCGTCGACCACCACCACGGCCGCGAGCTGCACCGCGCTGACCTGGCGGCTGAACACGAAGTCCTCTGCCAAAGTCAGGGTACCCTCGACGAGGCGGTGCCCCTCGGGACGCGCTCCAGCGCCACCACTGAAGGAAGGGCACCCCAGAGACGACAGAACAAAGCACCAAGGCAAAGCGCGACGTGCCCACGTGGCTATCTTCATCATTTCCTCCGACGACGGAGCAGCGTCGCACACAGCGCAAGTCCACACCACACGACAGCAGACGAAGGACGCCCCCCTGCCTCAGTGCAGCCACATTCCGACTCTCGGTAGGCCTTTGCCGCGTCGTCAGAGAGGCGAGGGGCAGAGCGGTCACCG
>JBMTAX010000869.1:0-1681 GCA_049429145.1 Myxococcota bacterium | reverse complement strand
CCATCCCCGGGGGGCTCTGTCGGCCCGATAGCTGCGCTGCTTCCGAGGGCGAGGTTTGCTCGAGGGGCTGGCACTGCACCTATACCGCCTATAGTCGCTACGTGTGTGCCCTCGACGGCGACGACGTGTTCGCCTCTTCGGGTTGCAGCTCGGTGCGAAAGCCTTCGTTCCCCGTCATGGGCCTCTTGTTTCTCCTGGGGCTTGCTCCGCTCGTGCGGCGCCGGGGCGAGCAAAACCCACGTCGACGTTGACAGCCGCGCTCGTCGTGGCGCAGCGTCTCGACCATGCACTTCGTGAACGCCGTATTTCTCGTTGCCTCAGCCGCTACTGCTCGAGGCTTGTGTCGTCGGTTGCGTACGCCGCTGTCGAGAGCGCTCTACTGCGCCACCCTTCTCCTCGCCGCCGTGGGGCTCGCGCTTGGTACCGCCTGCGGACGCCACGCCTACGGGGTACACGAGCTCGAGGAATCGACCCTCTACTACTACAACGATTTGCGATGGAGTCGCCTCTCCTCGGCAGCGCTGCGCATGCATCCCGATCTGCGGGGGGCTTTCGTCGCCGACTGGACGAAGCGTCTGGCTGAGGTGGAGCTGCAAGACATCGAGGTCATCGACATGCGCCAAGACCTTGAGCATGATGCCGCCGAGGTGAGTCTCGCCTTCAGCTGGGTCGATCGACAATCGATGCAGCTGCGCAGCGCCACGGTCACCCAGCGTTGGCTACGAACCGACAAAGGTTGGATCGCCGGCAGCCACCTCGAGCTGCCCGGCGCACCGTAAATCTCGACGTCAGCGCGGCTTTTTCCGTGGCCGTCGCTTGCGTGCAGGACGCGTGCGCTCCGTGGCGACCTGCCGGGAGAGGTTTTTCGAGTGGTACACGTGGCTGCGGGGGTGGCCGAAGCCATTCTTCTCGAAGAAGCGCAGCGCGGCCTCGTTGCGAGGGTCCGTATCTGCGATGAGGATGCGCACGCCGTCTTCGGCGAAGCGCTCGGTGATGCGTTCGAGCAGGCGGCTGGCGACGCCCAAACGAGCAGCCTCCGGGTTCACGCCGAGCCACAGGACCCAGCCGTAGCTCCAGGCGCTGCCGCTCTTGATGATGGTGGTGCCGAGGATGAAGCCAAGCAGGTTCTCGTCGTCGTCCTCTGCGATGAAACAACTATCGTCGGCTGACGCGAAGAATTCTGCGAGCTCGAACTTGTCCCAAGTGCGGTAAAGGCTTGGCCAGCGCTCTGCGGTAAAGAGCTCTTCGCCAAGTGCGTAGACCGCCGGCAGGTCTTCGAGTTCGAGCTCTCGAATATGCACGACGGGTGCTTTCTTTTTGTCGGACTTCGCGCGCGTACCCGGCTTGCTCGGGGCGTTCTTCGACGCTGCACGGCCGCGCGGCTTGTCACTCTCGACGATGGGCGTGTCCCCTGTCTTTCGTTTTGGCACCCGCGTCGCCTTCGGTGGGGCAAGTTCGGTGGCTGCCGGTTTACGGGCGCTCGCGTTCTTCGTCGCCTTCGTCACCGCTTCCGTCGTGGCCTTCTTCTTCGCTTTCGCGTCGGTCTTCGCCGTGCTCTTCGGTCTCGACGTGGATTTCGCGGTCACGGGTTCTTCACTTCTCGCGGCCATTCCAAAGTCTGGCGCGACGTTGCGGGGCCCCCACTGTCGGGGGCACCGGGAGGGTTGCCCTGCTGGTGTAG
>JBMTAX010000868.1:0-1681 GCA_049429145.1 Myxococcota bacterium | reverse complement strand
AGCGCGCGGATGTAGACGCGACCCGCACCGCCCCCGCCTCCCCCGCCAGCGCCCTTGTTCGCGGTGCCAGAAGCCCCCGGTTGCCCCTTCGGGACACTGCGCGCGCCCCCAGCGCCGCCGGCGCCAGCGCCCACCATGGCGGCGCCCCCAAGGGCGGCGGAGTGCGGGGAGATGTCACCGCTGCCCCGACCGTAGCTGCCTGCACTCGCCCCGGGGCAGCTCTCGTCGTCGGCGCACCCTCCGGCCCCTGTGCCCCCCCCAGCGAGCAGCGCAGGCGTACCTGAGAGCACCAGCTCGCCCGCTTCCACCAAGATGCCGCCACCGCTGCCGCCACCCCCGCCGCCGGTGCGCCTCTTCTGGGAAGAGCTGTTCCCCGCCGAGACGTAACCACCGCCCCCCCGCGCCAAAAGCGCGCCCGAGAGCGTGAGCTTCCCGCCCACCACGAGCTGCAGGGCCCCACCTGGGTGGCCCCCCTGCCCGCCTGGCCGCGCACCGTCGCCATTGCCGCCTGCACCGCCGGGGCACCCTCCCCGCAGGGGCGAGAGCGTCTCGCTGCCGTTTTCACTACCACCCCTGCCGGAGTCCCCGGTGGACGGTACGAAGGCGCGCCCCCCGTTGCCGCCCCCGGAACCGAAGCCGCCGCCGCCGCCGCCGCCCCCCGCGGTCTCTCCACCGCTCTGGTGCGACCCGGGGGCGCCCGCACCGCCGATGCCATCACACGCGAGGCTCCCGGGACCGCCCGCCTGAGTTCGCGCGCTGACGTCGATGACGCCCTCCACGTGGGCATCAGCGCGCACCAGCAGCACCAGTGCGTGGCTTCCGACGGGCCGCAACCGCTGCAGCGGCCCGAGCCTCAGCGACTGAAGCGGGACGACCCACAGACTCTCGCCGCTCGCTTGTTCCACGAGGGACCCGTGGCTGGTCCGGAGGTCGGTGCAGGCAGGGTCATCGCTGTCGTCGAAAGGAGTGGAATTCCACCCGTTCGACAACTGTCCCGTGTCGGTATCCAAGCGGAAGTTGCCGTCAGGGCAAGCGGTGAGGTCGAGCTCGGGCCAAACGCCCTGCCAGCCTGCGAAGGCCGCGAGGTTCGACGCCGAGAAACATGAGGTGCCGTCGATCAGACAGAACCCGCCGTCTTCGACGACGCAATCGGCACTGCAGCCATCCCCTGTCTCCGGGTTGCCGTCGTCACAGCTCTCGCCGGTATCGACGACGCCGTCGCCACAGGAGGCGGGCGCGCAAGTCGTACGACAGGCGTCGGCTCCGACGTCGCTGTTGTAGACTCCGTCGTCACACTCTTCGGTATCAGCGTGGACATAGCCGTCACCGCAGAATGCGACCTCACAGGTGGTCGTGCAGTCATCGGTATCGTTGGCATTGCCGTCGTCACACTCTTCGGTACCGGCGTGGACATAGCCATCACCGCAGAATGCGGCCTCACAAGACGTCGTGCAGTCATCGGTGTTGATGTCGTTGCCGTCATCACACTGCTCGGCCGGTGCAACGATTTGGTCGCCGCAAACGGTACCGCCCGTTCCGGCATCGACAACACCGCTGTCGTTGAGGACACCGCCATCGACAACGCCGCCGCCATCGACAACGCCTCCGTCTGCGACAACGCCACCATCAGCGACAACGCCAGCATCATCGACAACGCCACCATCAGCGACAACGCCTCCGT
>JBMTAX010000867.1:0-1683 GCA_049429145.1 Myxococcota bacterium | reverse complement strand
GTCCACGTCTCGCCTACCCATGCAAGCTTTGACTTCGACGGCACCAAGCTCTTCGTCACCGATCAACGCAGTCTCAACGGGGTGTACCGTCGGGTCCAATCCGACATCACGCTTCAAGACGGCGACTTCCTCCGTCTGGGGCGACAAGTGCTGCGATACGAGGGCTTGGTCAGTGCGCCGACGCTGGTCCCGACGCAGGCAGGCGATGAGACGCAGGTGTGGGGTAGCCCCGTCGAGGGAGCGTTCGGACGACTGCTCCAGGTCATGCAAGATGGTCGCGCAGGCGACGTTCGTCTCCTCTGCGGAGACGGTGCCGTGCTCGGACGGGAGCAGGGCGATATCGTCTTCCCCACCGATGGCTTCGTTTCCGGGCGCCATTGCGAAATCGTCCGCGAAGGGCCGGCCGTACGCTTGCGTGACCTCGGGAGTTCCAACGGAACCTACATACGGCTCCGTGCAAAGACGGAGATCGCGCACGGCGATTTCTTGCTCATCGGTAACCAGATGCTCCGCGTGGAGGTCATCTAGTCGTGAACGCAGAGCTTGGAGAGGCATTCTTGGATTCCTTGGTTCGAGTCGCCAAGCTCGGCAGCTGCGATCGGGTGCTGCTCATCGCTCACGAGCCCCTGCCGGGCGAGAAGCTCAAGCCGATACGCAAGAAGGTCATCTACGCGGTCAGTGCCCCGCATGTACTCGCGGCTTTGCAGAATGACGGGTTCGAAGCCGTGGTGTTGCCTGGTCTCACCACCGGGCGCATGGACCGTTTGAAAGCTGCTCTCGTCGGTGCGGTAAGTTCTGGAATGCTGCAGCGTGGAGAGAACGTTCTCGTCGCGATGAGCCGCGAGGAGTCGCGAGGTGCACTCGACACACTGCTCCATCTGACCGCCGGTGACATCGATGAAGAGAACACTAGCTTGGCGGTGACGTCGATCCCAGGGCGTATCCCCCCGCAGCTTCTCGAGGTCCTGGTAGACCTCGCGCTTCGCATCGGGCGGGAAGGCTATGAGGGTCGGCCCGTCGGCACGCTTATCGTCGTCGGAGACTCCACGGCGGTGATGGAGAAGAGCCACCCGCTGACGCTCAACCCTTTCCAGGGGTACTCAGAAGTCGAGCGTAACCTCTTCGATGCACATGTACGGGACGCGATGCGTACCTTCGCGATGCTCGATGGCGCCTTCGTCGTGCGTGACGATGGCGTGGTGCTGGCAGCAGGTCGTCACATTCGCGTGAGTGACGCCAATGTGAGGGTGCCTCTTGGTCTCGGTGCCCGGCACGTCGCTGCGGCCTCGATCTCCCTCGACACACAGGCGGTGGCCGTCGTCGTCAGCCAGAGCTCGGGCGTAGTGCGTGTCTTCCAGGGAGGCGTGAGCGTACTCGAGATCATGCCCAGTGGACGGAGAGGCGATGACGATCGTTCACGCTTGCCGGAGACTCGTGTCGTACCGGCCCCCAAAGCGCGGGCCAAGAAAACCAAAGTTTGAGGACGGCTTCGGCGGAGACGTTGCCGTGGCCACACCCCGGTTTGGTTAGTGAGTCCAGTCGACGTCCCCCGCCACCTGGCGGACGGGGAAGCGGGCCCCTGGCAGCACAACCGCGATATCCTCATCGTCACAAAGTTGGGGATAGAGACATTGGGCAGCGTTTCGCTCCCATAGCGCCCAAAACAACCCGCCACGAGGGCCT
>JBMTAX010000866.1:0-1684 GCA_049429145.1 Myxococcota bacterium | reverse complement strand
CACCCCACCCCGCGGTCACCCGATCGGTCAAACGATCGACCCCACGTCACCCAAGGGCATGCTCTGCTGCGCTCCATGACTCGACTCGGCCAGCGCAAGAAGAAGCCTTCGGGGCCCATCCAAAATATGGACGACGTGCTCTTCCAAGAGAGCCCCTTCGACGTGTGCGACGTCGACCATCTCGCAGTCGTAGGCCGTATCTGGGATGATCTCGGACTGGGTGACATCATCGACAAGTGCATCCCGAGTGACCCGCAGCAAGCGATGCGGGCGTCGCAGGTGATGAAGGGCCTCGTGCTCAATGTCACCGGCGGCCGTGACCCCCTGTACCGTGTGCGTTCGTGGGCAGAGCAGGTGCCGCTGGAGCTGCTGCTCGGGGAAGGTGCCGACCCGGAACACCTCAATGACACCGCCCTCGGCCGCCACCTCGATCGATTCTTCGACGCTGGTCCCGAGAGCGTGTTCAACGCGGTCTCGCTGCGCGTCATCGAGCGCGAAGGGCTCTCGATAGACACCTTGCATGGCGACACCACGAGCCGCCTCGTCTTCGGGCAATACGAGCGCCCCGCGGAAGACGAGGTCATCTCCATCACCCGCGGCCACAGCAAAGACCACCGACCCGACCTCAAGCAGGTCATGTATTCGTTGACGACGTGCAAAGACGGCGTGCCGGTCTCTGCCGAGGTGCTCTCGGGCAATACGTCGGACAAGACGTGGCACAAAGAGAGCCTCAGCAAGCTGCGAGGGCGACTCTCGCGAGAGCGAAGCGCGCCGCTGCATTACGTGGGTGACAGCGCCCTCGTCACGGAAGCGAATCTGGCCATCGCAAAGGAGCAAGGCATCGTGCTGACGAGCCGATTGCCGCGCACCTATTCCGCGGCGGACACGGCGGTGCTTCGTGCGCTCTACGAGCCCGTGCCGATGAAGAAGCTGGGTGCGCTGAGCCCCGGGAAGGGGGCGACCAAGTACGAGGGTTGTCTCCTCGAGAACTGCGAGCTCATGGGCCACAAGGTCACCCTGGGCGTATACCGCCCAACGCCTGCCAATGAGCGAACGAGAGGCGCCGTACTCGCGCGACGAACGAAGGAGAGAGCCGCAGCAGAGAAGGCCGCCAAGGCGCTCATGGCGACCTCGTTTGCCTGCGAACCCGACGCACGCGCTGCGCTCGATGAGTATCTGCACGCTCACGTGCGCGGCCCCGTGGTGGACCGCATGCTTCGTGTCGAGGGGGAGATTGTCGAGGAGGAGGTCGCAGCAAAGCGTGGCCGAGGACGACCGCCGAGGGGAGAATCCGCTCCAGTACCCACGCGGGAGTACCGCGTCCGTGTTGCGATTGGTGAAGATGACGACGTCACAGAGGCGGTCATCGCCCGCGAGAGCTGCTTCGTGCTCGTGCACACGGGCAGCGAGCCCATCACGGCGAAAGAGTTGTTGGGCATCTACAAGGGACAGAGCGTCGTGGAGGCGCGCTTCCCGTTTCTGAAAGACCCTTCTTGGGCAGACGTCTTCTTCGTGAAGACGCCCCATCGAGTGGAAGCACTTGGGTATGTGCTGTTGCTGTCGCTGCTGTTGTGGAGCGTCTGGGAGCGCCGGGTACGACTCAACCTCGCGGCGAGCGGCGAGCGGCCCATCGTCGACGTTACCGGTGTGAAGAAGCCACGACCCACGGCCATGGTGTGCGTGC
>JBMTAX010000865.1:0-1685 GCA_049429145.1 Myxococcota bacterium | reverse complement strand
CCGTTGTCTCAGGAGGGGGAGTGGGCACTTCGCCGAGCGTGTTCACGACGAGATGAGCACCCTCTCGACGCAGCGCCAGGGCCCGAGACGTTGAGGAGATCTCGTCACCGCGCACCACACCTACCAACAGCCCAATCCCTGCTGCCCGTCCTGCCGCGATGCCCGCAGCGGCGTCCTCGCACAGTATGGCGTTGTCAGGTGAGGTCCCGAGGCGCTCGAGGAGCAAGAGCGCCCCCTCTGGTGCGGGCTTGCCCGGAAGGTGCCGCTCGTCGAGGTCAGTGCCGTCTACCACGGCGTCGAACACGTCCCTGAGGCCCGCGGCCTCGAGGACGGCGTTTGCATTTCGGCTGCCACTCAGAACGCCGAGCCGCCAACCATGACGTCGCCACTTGTCGAGGGCAGGGGCGACGTCAGGGTAGGTCCACACCCCCTCTTCCTCGAGCAATGCGAGGTACTGGCGGTTCTTCTCTGCGGCCACCGCATGCACGCTGTCGAGCCCCGCCTGGTCGGCCGGCGTTCCCTCACGCAAGGGAAGACCACGGGAGTGAAGAAAAGTACGGATCCCATCAAGGCGGCCGCGGCCGTCGACGAACTGAATGTAGTCGCTTTCAGTGAATCCCCCGGAGCCGGTCGCACATAGGAGCGACTCGAAGACACCCGCCCAAGCGCGCTGATGGAGCCGGCGGGTGTCGGTGAGCACTCCGTCCACGTCGAGCAAGATGGCGCGCGTACGATGATCCAGAGGAACCCCTCCCGTGAGAAGGGGGTGCAGCGGTCGTACCTAGGAGAGAAAGGGGAACTAGCGAAGCCCGCGTCGAGCCCGAGGTCCCCCCGCAGAGGCCCCCGCCTGGGCCCGGGGTGCCCGCGCGGTACGAGCGAGCCCCGTCGCTGCCGCCATTGCGTTGCGGGCGATGGCGTCGTGCCCAAAACCCGAGCCTGATGCAAAGACCTCGCGGCCCAGATCGGCGATGGCTTTCCCGAGGCCGGGATGCAGGGGGAACTCTTGGAAATACCGTTTGATCCCCTCGAGGATATCGTCTTGCGTGGGCTCGCTGGCGTCGACCTCCACTTCGTCGACGATGAAGCGCTGCACCAACAGTTCGAGTTCACGGCTCAGCGGGAGACCAACCTCGAACACACACGCGACAATAAAGTCGCGCACATCGAGGTCGTCGTAGAGGGGGGCGTCATGGTCGTCAGTCGCGTCGACGATGGCCCGCACACGGGCAGCAAAAGCCGCGTCGTCAGGGCTGAGCACGACGCTGGAGGCCGCCGGGGCTCGAACAGAAACGGGGGAGCGAGGGTCTGGTGCGTTCATCCCTGGTTCACTCCGTTGGTCTCCGGTCAAGTCACCCGGCGGGCGAGGGGCACACTCGAGAAGCCTAGCCCAACAGCAGCCCGCGGCGCGAGACCACGTCGCTGAGCGCCACGCTCATCCCTTGCAGTACCGCGTCGGTGGCCGGGAATCCCGCGAACGAAGGTCCGGCAAGGCCGGTGCGCGGCCGAGAGCTTGGGATGTCTCCCGGGGGCGCCGCGGTGACTTCGGGAGGCGCGGCGACCGGAGGCGGGGCAACGGTGAGTCCCGGGGGAACCGGGTCGGAGTTGCGTGCGGGTGGTGGGGGCGCCGCCACAGCCGGCGGGGGAACCGGGTCGGAGTTGCGTACGGGCGGCGGGGGCGCCGCCAC
>JBMTAX010000864.1:0-1685 GCA_049429145.1 Myxococcota bacterium | reverse complement strand
GTCGTGGGAAGTGCGTACGTCGCTGCGGCTCGGTCGGAGGGTGCCGAAAAGGGGCCATGCGAAGCGCTCCAGCCTGCCGATAGACGCTACGAGGCGTCGTCCTGGGTACTCGAAGAGGAAGGCTGTGCCCATGAGTTCAGGCCGCGGCGGCGCATCGATTGGTGTCGTCGTGGGGGAAGGGATCGCTCGGGGCTGGCCGCCGCCGCCATGCGTCCCTCGGCCGAGCTGCTTCAGGGTGCGTGTGAGCAGCTGGTCGCTGAGTGCGCGTCTCGCGGCCGCGCTACCTTCGTCTGCGGGCGCATACCCCCAGCGGGATTCGAGCTGAGGCACCCGGGGCATGCGCTCCACGGATGCGCTGCCCTCCACGCAGACGTCGGGGCCTCCTTGCGCCGCGCCACGTTCGACGATGCGGTCCCACAGCGCCTGCGATGCCTCGTCGACCTGGAGGATAACCAGCCCCGTGCGCGGGGCACGGCCGGGCGGGGGAGCGGCTGCGGGGTGGCGCCACTCGACGAAAACCCGGAGCGAGAGCGCGGCCGACCCATCGGAGAGCCGCAGCACGACGTCCAACGCAGTGCCGAGTGGGAGGAATTCCACGTCGGGCAACATGAGTCCATTCGGCGCCGCGCAAAGTGCCAATCGCGCCTCGAGGGCGTCGATCGTTTCGCAATCGAGGGGAATACTCACCGGGCCTGAGTTCATGTGTGGGCGCCTTGGATACCTCGCCCCCACGAGGTGCTGTCAGCGGTTTCTCCCCCATCCTCCACGGCGGCGGTGCCCCCCGGTGCACGTTCGCTATGCCGCGGCGTCCCCGACCAATTCGTCGACGAGCGAGAGCGCCTCATCGAGCTTCGCGGCATCTTGTCCGCCTGCCTGGGCGAGGTCAGCTTTGCCTCCGCCTCGACCGCCGACCACTTCGGCCATGCGTTTGATCATGTTGCCCGCGTGGAACCGGCCGACGAGGTCTGGGGTGATGGCGACGAGCAGCGCGACCTTGTTGTCGCCCGTATCGACCCCGAGGGCGACAACGCCACTCTTCAGTTGGTCGCGAAGCTTGTCGGCATAGTCTCGTAAACCCTTCGCTTCCACCTCGAGGAGCTTCTCGGTGAGCACCTTGACCCCGTTGATCTCTCTCGCGGCCTTCGCCGCGGCACCGGCGGCCGCAGCGCTTGCCTTCTGTCGGAAGCGCTCAAGCTCTCGCTCGCTCTCCCGGAGTTGCTCCTTGAGGGCCAGTACCCGCGCCGGCAGGTCTTGTTCCCGCACGCTGAGGGAAGATGCCGCCTCGTGCAGCAGACCACTCTGGCGGCGCACCCACTCGAGGGCACCGAGGCCAGTCACCGCTTCCATCCGTCGAATGCCCGCGGAGAGCGCCTGCTCACCGGTAATTTTGAAGAGGCCAATGTCGCCGGTACGATGGACATGGATTCCGCCGCATAGCTCTACCGACGGCCCGAACTGCACCACACGAACCTCGTCACCATACTTCTCCCCGAACAGCGCCATGGCGCCCCGCTCGCGCGCAGCGTCGAAGGACATCTGGGCCACCTGGGCCGCGTGGTTCTCGAGCACAAGGCGATTGACCTCGTCCTCCACCGCGAGCAGCTCGAAGTCCTTCACTGCCTCGAAGTGGGCGAAATCGAAGCGCAGGCGCTCGGGTGCGACCAATGATCCTTTTTGGACGACGT
>JBMTAX010000863.1:0-1692 GCA_049429145.1 Myxococcota bacterium | reverse complement strand
GGTAGACGTCAGTCTCCCCATACAGGTGATACCAAAAGTTGTGAACGAGCCGCGCGAACACCGCCTCGACGCGATGCTTGCGCAACAGCGCGAGGAGCCAGGAGCGACCCGGCTCGTCGAGGTTGTCGTAATGCCCCCCCTCCCCCGCATGGTGCAGGAAAGGCGGGTAGTGCAGGGACAGGAACAAGCGTTGCCCTTGGGACCCATCAAGCTCGGCTTCAAGCCAGCGACGCTGCTCAGCCTCGGCCGGCAGACCGGAGTTGATCACCTGGGCATCAATGACCAGAAACTTGCACCCATGGCTGCCGAAGACGTAGTGCCGCTCGCCGAAATGGCGCTCGTAGAGGGCCAGATACGCCGGGTTGACGCTGGGGACAGGCAGCCAATCGCCTGGCTTGTCGCCGACGTCATGGTTGCCCGGCGTCAGATACAACGGGCAAGGCAGCACGCCTGCCAGTGCGTGGAACGCTTCAGCGGCCCGAGCATAGCCCTCGTGCTGCGGGGTCGGGTGAACGATGTCGCCGAGCTGCAGAACGAAGGCGGGGTTGGCCGCCCCGAGCTGCGACAGAACGTAGCGGTTGCGCGCGTTTGCGAGGCGGTTCACCGCAAAATCGGAGGAGGCCTTGCCCTCCTCCTGGTTTACGTGGGTGTCCGCAATGACGGCGAAGGTGAAAAGTCGCTTCCCCGTAGCCACCGTCAGTTGACCTTGGCTCCCGAGGCCTTAACCACCGGAGCCC
The DNA here is from genome assembly GCA_049429145.1 of Myxococcota bacterium. Lineage (GTDB taxonomy): Bacteria > Myxococcota > UBA727 > UBA727 > CAYLZW01 > JBMTAX01. The sequence goes on along the minus strand of JBMTAX010000863.1, from coordinate 955 downwards.
AACGGCTGATGTCGGCCTTGAGAAAGTCGCGGAACCACTCCGGAGTGCCGCCCGTCACCTCAGCGCCTTCCGAGCGCAGGTGACTGACCACCTCGGGGGACGCGAGTGCCTTGGCGAACTCGGTGTTGAGCCGGGTCACAATGGCCGCGGGCGTCCCTGCGGGCGCCAAGACCCCGAACCAGGTCGACGCCGCGTATCCTGGAACCAACTCGGAGAGGGCTGGCACATCAGGCAATAGCGCGGAGCGCTTGTCGCTGGTCACCGCCAGCACCCGCAGCTTGCCGGCCCGCACGTGCTGCAGCGTGCCGGGCATGTTGGCAAACATGGCCTGCACCTGCCCGCCAAGCAGGTCGGCGAGTGCCGGCCCACTACCCTTGTAGGGCACATGCACCAAGTCGACGTTGGCCATGCTCTTGAACATCTCGCCCGCCAGATGGATCACCGTGCCACTGCCTGCGGAGGCAAAGTTGAGCTTGCCAGGCTGCGCGCGCGCGAGGTCGATGAACTGGGCCGCGGAAGCCGCCGGCACCGAGGGGTGCACCACAAGGATGCCAGTGACCGAGCAGACGTGGATGATTGGCTGGAAATCCTTGACCGGGTCGAAAGGCAGCTTGCTGTACAGCGAGACGTTGATGGCCAACGAACCCGCGGCAAACAGCAGGGTGTAGCCATCGGGCGCCGCCTTGGCCACGGAGTCCATGCCAATGTTGCCCCCGGCACCGGGGCGGTTCTCCACAACGAACGTCTGGCCGACCGAGGAAGTGAGCTTTTGCGCGATTATCCGAGAGATGGTGTCCGAAGAGCCACCCGCGGCGAAGGGCACAACGATGCGAACGGGGCGAGACGGGTAATCCTGCGCAAAGCTAGGCGATACAGAAGACAACATGGCTACGGTGGCGCCCAAGACCAACAACCTGAACAAGCGATGCATGGTGCGTTCCCCTTTCGATAGACG
>JBMTAX010000862.1:0-1692 GCA_049429145.1 Myxococcota bacterium | reverse complement strand
CGTGCAGCGCCGTCGCCGTCGTCTACACCAGCATCACCAGCGGGGCCCGCCACGGCGGGCGGTGTCGATGTCAGTTTTACCTGCCACCGCAGCGAGCCCTGCCCGCCAGACGGCGTGACCTGGACGATGCCAAGAGGACCCTCGTACTCGACGACAGCGACTTCCTCGGGGGAAAGCGCGGCCAGGGTCACCGCAGCAGGTGCGGTGGTCTCTTCACCCTTTTCGTAGGTGAGGTGGGCCAAGGTAGCCCCGACCAGCAAGAGGGCACCGTGCACCACGAGCTGCGTCTTCATGCCTGCCTCCGGCGCTGTCGACGACGACGTACAAACGAGAGTCCCACCGTGAGCACAAGCGCCGGGACCGCCGCCGTGGTGGCGTAGAACCAAAGCACGTCGGTGTCGCGGGTGTGCAATAGCGGTACATCGGATTCTCCGGTGACGGCGCCCTGCACCACGTCGTCACGTAGCAGCCAGAGCAGTGCCTCATAGCCGAAGGCCGCGTTGGCCTCGGCCACGGTGAGCGCATCGGAGAGCACATCGGAGTCACCCACAACGAGGACACGCCCCGCCTCTCCGCCCTCTCGTGTCAGCTCCACAGCAGCCACGAGGTCGTAGACCTCTCGCTTCTCCTCCGCATCGAAACGGCGATTGCCGTTTTGGTCGAGGAACGTGCCGCCGCGGGTGCGCGCCAGTGTCGTCACTTTGCTGCCCTGGGCCTCTCTGCGGTCGAGCCGCCCTGCCCCGAAGAACAGGAGCGCCGCCTTACCGCGAGCGTCAGCCAAGGCACGAGTGGCTTTGTGAGACGTAAACGATGACGAGAACAAGAAGGCGTGGTCGGCGTCGGTCTGGGTGCGACGCACGAACTCCTGGTCGTTGCGCAGCTCAGCGCTCGAAACGGAGAGCCCCGCGCGGGCCAGCAGGGCGTCGAGCCCGTGGTCAGTGCCTGGATCGACGAGTAGCAAGAGGGCACCGCCGCGCTCGAGGTAAGCGATGAGGGCGTCCCGCTCGGCGTCCAAGAATGGGGAGTTCGGCCCGTGTACCACGACGACGGCGGCGTCCTCTGGGACGGCATTGCCGAGGCCCTCTTTGAGACCGAGGCCTTTGACCTTGGTGTTGAGGGCGCGGGCGAGTTTCGCGAGCAGTGCAGCCGCGGGACGCTCGCCCGCCTTCGCGCTCGCCTCCCCGCGCTCCCCGTGACCGATGGTGAAATACACCGTGCGCTCGTCGCGGGTCAGCCGAGCGATGCGGGTGCGGACTTCCTCGTCGAGCTTCTTGCGTTTCCGCTGCACCGCTTCGCGCTCTGTGCCCACGTAATAAGACTCGTTGCGTTCGCCGCTGCGGAACACGATGGTCCCGTTGCGCGAGACCTTCAGGTCTTTGGCGAGCTCGGGCTCCAGGGCTTGATCGAGCGTGCGCACCTCAGCGCCCCGCGCGGCGAGCCGGTCGAAGTAGTCGCCGAGTTCAAGCAGCGCCTGGCTCCCCCGCTCAAAAAACAACAGCACCTCGACGGGGCGCGGGCTGCCGTCGAGCAGGGAGAGGGTGGTGGTGCTCGGCGCGGTGGCGCCGCCCGCGGCGAGGTCGAGGCGTGTCTCGACACGGCTGCCCGCGACATTGAGAAACACCAGCGCGCAGAGGGCGAGCGCCAATGATGTCGCGGCCGCCGCGGGCGCGGCGCGGCGTGCGGGGGCGCTGG
>JBMTAX010000861.1:0-1693 GCA_049429145.1 Myxococcota bacterium | reverse complement strand
GACATCCTCAGGTGCGTAATTCGTCCGTGCGTAGACCGTCTGCACCGAAGAATCATCGAGACCCGTCAGCGTCACGACCACGGTGACGAGCTGCGACGATGAGCCTTGCTCGGATAAATGCCTGGCGAGGGGGCTGTCTTCGTTCAAGGGGTGCATCACGACCCAAGAGAGCGAGAACATCGGGGTAGACGAACGCACCAGTGGCAGGTCTACGAGACGACGCAAACGGTGGCCCTCGCTGGTTTCTTCATCGATGAGGGCTGTGACGTGCACCTTCGCATCGACGAGCTGGTTGCCACGCTCGTTGCTGACCCGAAACTGAAACATCGGCACGCCATCGCGAGGATGGACCACCGCGACACGGGAAAAAACGACGCGAGTGGATGGGCGACTGAAGCGGGCGAACATGAGTCCGCTCGCCATGGCGAACACCAACAAACCCAGGAACCCCTCGAGGTTCGCGATGGCGTACGCGTAGGGGGTGGTGGGCGCCAGCACGCCGTAGCCGATGGCCGCCATGGTCTGCACCGAGAAGGAAAAGGCGAGCCACCACGATGCCGGGTCCCTGGCTCCGATGCAGTCCCCCCCGAGCCGATAGAGTGCTGCAAAGCAGAGGTTGAAGACGATGAAGCCTCCAAAGAGAAGGGCGATGAAGCGGCTCCACGATGCTGTGAGCAACAGGTGATACCCATCCTCCCACGGGCGGTATGTTCTGCCTCGTTGCTCGAATCGTCGCGTACCGTCGCGAGCCCATGCTGCTTGCTTGGAATTGCCCTGTGCCATCGCCAGTCCTGGTTCGTCGTCGGACAGAAGGTTAGCGCAACCCATGGGGGCAGGTGGGGTAGCCGCACTGAAATCGGGTGTCTTGCGCCTGCTCGCGATTGACGGGAGCTTCAGAAGAGATAGGCCCATCTGACTCGTGGCTCGCCGGAGGCAAGACGTGGTCTGGACCATGGTGGTGCATGGCGGCGCAGGTGACCTCTCCGCTCATCTGCCAGAAGAGGAGCAGCGACGGCTGCGCGACGGCCTCGCCCTCGCTGTGAAGCGAGGCAGCGATGTGCTGGCCACAGGGGGGACGGCGCTCGATGCAGTGTCCACAGCGGTGCGTTGTCTCGAGGACAACCCGTTGTTCAACGCCGGGGTGGGTGCCGTCTGCAATGAAGACGGGACTTGTGAGTTAGATGCCTCCATCATGAGCGGTGTCGATCGGAGCTGTGGCGCGGTGGGCGCCTTGCGGCGCGTGAAGAATCCCATCGTGGTGGCCCGCGCGGTCATGGAAAAGACCCCTCATGTGCTCCTTGTGGGCGAAGGGGGCGATCGATTCGCACTTGCGCAAGGAGTGCCGCCGGTGGAGCCAGCCTCCCTCTTGACCGAGAGGCGCCGAACCCAGTGGGAACGGGTGCGGCACGCGGATGCCACGGCGCTCTCGCGCTCGGAAGACACCCAAGGTGGCGGCATAGACGACGACAAGAGCGACCTGCGCGGCACCGTCGGTGCGGTCGCCCTCGACAGTCATGGACACTTGGCCGCCGCGACGTCGACGGGAGGCTTGTGCAACAAGCGGGCAGGGCGGGTAGGAGACAGCGGGGTGATCGGTGCTGGTACTTGGGCCAGTGACGAGACCTGCGCCGTCTCGACGACCGGTAGCGGAGAGTTGTTTCAGCGGCATCTCGCCGCTCACACGGTGCATGCA
>JBMTAX010000860.1:0-1695 GCA_049429145.1 Myxococcota bacterium | reverse complement strand
GTGTACGTCACGGGCGTGGATGACGCGGGCAACCAGTCTGCCCCGGTGGTCATCGAGAACGTCGAGTGGGTAGCGACACTTGGCGGAAAGCGCGCGGGCCTTGTCGCGAGCAATCCACACCGCGCCATCGCACAGCCGTCATTCACCGGCAGCTTGCGCGGCGTGGAGAAGCCCTACCTTGGTGCCACCGAGCTCGGCGGCGGTGAACTCGGCGCCCTCGACGGTGAAGTCGTCACTGTCGCGCCCGCGGCAGAGTGGGTCGATCTCAATGGCATGCAGATGCCCGCTCGACGCGAGTACTTCAGCCTCGCCTATGACAGCTGGCGTGGAGTGACGGTGCTGCATGGCGGCTATGACCTTACTGCGAGGGCGTGTTGTGAGGTGACCGAGCTCGGTGATACGTGTTTCTGGGACGGCACACGCTGGGCGCATCGCTCTGCGGAGAGCGCAGAGCCTCGCCTGTTCGGCGCTGGGGCCGTGTTTGATCCGGTTCGCGGGGTGACGGTGTTGTTCGGCGGGAGAACACCCACCGGGCAGGATGCCAATGATGTCTGGGAATTCGACGGTCTCACGTGGCGACACCGCGAGCCCCTAGACCCAGAGGGCGACGGCAACCCCGACCCGGCCTCTTACGGTATCGCGATGACGTTTGACCACGCCTCACGTCGAGTGGTTCTGCGCAATCAGCCGACGCTCGGCATAGGAGACAATCGCAAGGCATTGTGGTTCTGGGATGGAGTCAGCTGGGAGGGCTTTTCGAGCACCGGCACCCTCGGTGCCGAGCCCGTCGACTTCGAGCGGTTCACGGGGCCAGCCTACGACCCGGTCACCGACCGGCTGTTGCATTTGTCGAACCTCGACCCATCCGGTGCGTCCATCGGTCAGAATCAGCCGATCACGACGTGGGAGTGGACGGGCGCCGGCTTTCAGGTCGTCGACGTACCGGATCCCGAGGGGGACGGGGTCCCGCTGGGCCTGCTGGCTCACGCCACGAGCGTCGCTCGTCGCGAGATCATCGCACTTGAGTCTTTCGGCGCGGCTACCGTCGTCACATGGCGCTACGACGGCACCAGCTGGCGGCAACTTCCCACGACCGGTGGACCCAGTCCGGCCAACGAGTATGAGCCGGCCTTTGTTTACGACGCGAGCCGTGATGTCTACGTACTCGTCGTGGGTCCGTTTGACCAAGAGACCTGGGAGTTTGATGGCTCGACGTGGCGGCGTCGAATGACAACCCTGGATCCCGTCGAGCCGACGGTACTCGACCACTTCAGCCCACTGTCGATGTACGTCGGCTACGATCCCCTTCGGGATGTGCTTCTGCGCGACGGCAGCGTCCCGCTCGCTTGGGTCGACCGCGCCTGGTACCCCTTACCTGAGCTTGCCTCGAGCCCATGCACGACGACGGCATGTTACCAGGTTGCGTGGCCTTGGATTCCCGAAGGCGAGACCGGCCGCCTCCTCGAGTTTTCCAACGAAAGCGTGCACCGCCTCGAAGACACGGGCTGGACGGTCACCTCGCTACAAGCGCCGGTCTCGTTCAGCGGCGTGGCCTTGCCAGGCGATGACACCACGTCACCTGCCGTAGCCGGCACCGCAAACGACCCCAATCGCGATTCTCTCCCCGTCACAGTGCCGCAGGGCAGTGCACCGGAGAGCGATGTCGAGATCCGCACCAGTGGCGGCGGTCGCGGC
>JBMTAX010000859.1:0-1695 GCA_049429145.1 Myxococcota bacterium | reverse complement strand
CTCGTCGGCCTTGCCCCTGATACCGTCGGTGCCGAACAGCTTGCGCTCACTCATGGTCACTCCTCTTCGTCACCCTCAGCCTCATCTTCGCCATCGTCGTCATCGTCTGAAGCGGCGGCGGGTACGGCGGTCGCTGTCACAGGGACGACCTCGCCGAGGAGCTGGTGGATCCGCGCCGCGCGCTCGCCGGACTCATCCTGAATGAAGACGAGGTCGGGGGTGTTCCGGAGACGGACCTTCTTGCCCACTTCGGCACGCAAGAGCCCACGAGCCCCCTCGAGGACAGCTTGCGCGCCCTGTTTGTCGCTGTCGGTGCCGATCACCGAGAAAAACACCTTCGCCCGGGTAAAATCGCGGTTCACCTCGACCTCTCGGATCGTGACGAACCCAGGAAGCGGATCGCGCAGCCCGCGCAAGAGCTTCTCTGACAACACCCGCCGAATCTCTTCTCCGACCTTTTTGGGTCGATACGACGTCATCAGCCCTCCTGAGTCCCCGCGTGCAGGAGCCGTCGGGGGCCTCGCAGAACCATGCTGCTCGAGCTCGAACGACACGCTGCTGCGACACACAAAAATGCGCAGCGCGCCTCACCTATCGTGCGCACTGGCACCGGGCCCGTGCGGCATGAGGTGAGACGCGCTTTACGCGACAGTTTAGAGCGCCGCCCCCGCTGCACTCGAGTTAGAAGCCTTATCGCCCTCGAGTTTCACGATCGCCTCATCGAGTTCTGCCTTGACCTCGATCTGCTCGTAACACTCGATGACATCGCCTTCTTGCAGCGTCGCGAAGCCCGTGACGCCGATACCGCACTCGTAGCCAACCGTGACCTCACGGACGTCGTCCTTGAAGCGCCGCAAGCTAGCGAGGGTGCCGTCGAACAGCTCCTCCTTGCCCCGCTTGACCCGTACCCGGGCCGAACGAACGATCTTGCCGTCGGTGACGTAGGACCCGGCAATGGTGCCGAGCTTCGGTACCGTGAACAGGGCACGCACCTCTGCTCGACCGAGGAAGCGCTCCTCGATCTTCGGCGCGAGCATCCCTGCCATGGCCTGCCGCACCTCTTCCATCGCCTCGTAGATGACGTTGTACGTCCGCACGTCCACCTTCTCGTGCTGGGCGCGCGCGTGTCCCTTGCTGTCCGGCTTCACGTTGAAGCCGATGACGATGGCGTCGGAGGTCAGCGCGAGGTTGACGTCGCTCTCGGTGATGGTGCCCACGCCAGAGTGCACCACCGAGACCTTTACCTTCTTGGTCGTCAGATTTTCGAGTGCCTGACGCAGGGCCTCTACCGAGCCGTCGACGTCCGCCTTGATGACGAGACGGAGGTCGTGCTGGTCCTCCTCGGTGATCGGCTTCGAGAGGAAGTTCTCGAGGCTGACGCGCGAGTCCTGCTGCAACTCCCGCTCGCGGCTCTTCTGCAAGCGGTGCTCTGCGACGCGCTTGGCGGTCTTGTCGTCGGCAACAGCGTTGAGGGTATCACCCGCGTTCGGAACGCCGGAGAGCCCGAGCACCGCCACAGGGATGGAAGGCCCAGCCTCGTCGACGCGGTTCCCGTTCGAGTCGTACATCGCACGCACGCGCCCGTACTGCTCGCCAGCGACGACAAAGTCGCCCTGCCGCAAGGTTCCCTGCTGCACGAGCACCGTCGCAACCGGGCCACGACCCTTGTCGAGCTGAGCTTCGATAATCGCGCCC
>JBMTAX010000858.1:0-1696 GCA_049429145.1 Myxococcota bacterium | reverse complement strand
CGCATTGGCGACGGGTGCGGCGGTAGCCTCGATTGTGGCACCTGTACCGCACCCAACAGCTGCGGCGGCGGCGGTGTGCCCAATCAATGCGGCAGCTCGGTGATATGTGACCCACTGACCTGTGCAGATCTCGACGCGCAATGCGGCCTTATCGGCACGGGGTGTGGAGACGTCACCGACTGCGGCACCTGCCCCCCGAATACGGCATGCGGTGGTGGTGGTGTCGCGAACCAGTGTGGGACGTCATGCGTTCCGCGGACCTGTGAGCAAATGAACGCAAATTGTGGCGATATGGCTGATGGATGTGGGGGGCTCTTACAGTGCGGAACATGCACGGCCCCATTGCTCTGCGGTGGCGGCGGCGTACCGAACCGGTGTGGCGCCGACTACGGCGGGTGAGCCACCGCTACGGTCGGGTGAGTGCGACAATCTCATCGCGCAGCGTCGGATATTCCGCCAGCAGCTCATCGCGGTTGGCGAGCTCGAGGTCACGGAACTCAAACCCCGGGGCGACGGTGCAGCCGACGAGTGAGTAGGCCTCAGGGTTCGTTGTGGAGACCAATCTCGCCCCGAACCAACGACCTCTGGGCACGACGACCTGGGGTACAGACCCTGTGCTTGGATCTCCGCCGAGGCGTTCCACCCGGAGAAGCCCCTCTTCGTCGATGGAGACCACCTCGAGGTCGCTCCCTCGATAGAAATGCCACACCTCGTCGGACCGGATGCGGTGCAGCGACGAGAAGCTACTTGCCTCGAGCATGAACAAGATTGCCGTCGATGCGCTCCGGCGCTCGCCGTCGATTTCGACGAGGGTCGGAGCGCGATAGGTCTCGCGAAAATATCCTCCCTCGGGGTGAGGGAGGAGTTGAAGGGCGGCAACGAGGGGATTCTTCATGATGGACGCTGAGTAGCCCGCCTCCGCGCCCAGCACGAGGGCTTCCCGCCTCCAGAGGGGTATCGACCGACGCCGCTCCCCCCGCTACGAGGCCCCCATGAACGCACTTGATTCCCGCATGAAGACGCTGCTGCCCCTCGGGCTCGTCCTCGGCCTCTTTGCCTGCGCGCAAGGCGCTGGGAGCTGCGAGGGGCAAGGGTGCGGTGCAGGCTACGAGTACCCGCAGTCGAGCCTCGCGAACGGGGTAGCCCCCGTCGTTCGTGGGGTGGAAGCGCGCCTCACCCAGGCAGGGGTTGACTTCTTGCAGGACCGGCTGCCGGCCCTTGTGGAGGGACTCGCTGACACGCTGCCCACCGACGACGAACATCCCGCGTTCTTTCGCCTCGAGTTGACTGACCCCTTGGTGCTGTCGTCGTCACCGCGCACCGCCCTGGGGGTGAGCTCCACGGGCCAGTTCACGAGACCTACCTACGTCTGGATCCGCAAGCAGCCACTGCTCGAGGAACTTCGCTTCGCCTTTCTGGAGGGTGCTGTGGAGGGGATCGGCGCCCACGTCGAGGAGCTTGCTCTCGGTCTCGATGGGCGCATGTATGCGAAGACGCTTACCACCGAAGCTGCTTGTTCCCTTTATGGTACGAACGACGACATTTGCCCACCAGAGGCAGGGAGCTGTGGCGACCTACCCCTACTCACGAACGTGTCTTTCGATGTCGTGCTTACCCCGTCCATCGACGAGGGTGCAGGCTGCGACGAACCAGCCATTGGCCCGTGTCTGCGCTTTGACGTCGACGTGGCCAACGG
>JBMTAX010000857.1:0-1701 GCA_049429145.1 Myxococcota bacterium | reverse complement strand
CCTCCCGCAAGCACGAGGTGCCGCATGACACGCTTCCGTAGTCTCAAGGCCGCTGCCCTCTCCCTCGGTCTCTCGCTGGGCCTCCCCGCCCATGGGTCCAGCATGGGCATCCCTGACAGCGACTCCGCGACGCTGGCCGCCATTCTCTTCTCCCAGCTCAAAGAAGCCGTCGACATGGGGGCGCTCCTTGCGACGACGGCCCAGGCCCTCGAGACCGCACGACAGACCAGTGACATGCTCCGCACCACCGTCGAGGTCTACGACGAGTTCACCTACCTATCGGCCAATCCTGAGGACATCTTCGACGAGGTCGCCCAAGGGTTCTTCACCGCGTTTCCCGAACTCGAAGCCATCGCCACCGACGCGGTCGCGCTCAGGAACTCGCTCTCGGGAAGGCACGCACCGAGCGGCTACAACCCCTACGCTCTGCAGCAGCTCCTGATGCAGGCGAAGGAAACGGGGCAGTCGACGTTCCAGACGCTCATCGCCATCGACGAGACCGCCTATGGCCTCACCGACGAGCACCTCTTCTCCATGGCGACCCTGTCGGACATCCGAGAGACGAGCGCCGCTATCCGTCGCGAGACCATGCTGCCGATGACCCCGCAGGCCGCCGCGTCGCTCTCTGCAAAAGCAAACGCCCAGACCGCCGTCGCTGCCGCCGAGGCTGCTGCCTACCAAGCAGAGATGCTCCGCATCGCCAAGCAGCAGTACGTGCGCGGCATCGACGCCTCCGCTCGAGCAGCCGCAAGCGTGACCGAGCAGGCCCAGGGCCTCCAGATGGTCACCGACGTCGTCGAGGGCCTGACCCCGTTTGAGGATGACACGCTCGCAAACCCCTACGCACCAAGGTCCGCCCGATGAAAGGTCTCGACCTCAACGAAGAGCTCGAGCTTGCGAGCGGCATGGTGAACTCCCCACGGGCGTTCATCGCCGGGGGCGGCATTCTGCTCGTCGCCTACCTCGTCGGCATCGTCATCGAGCTGATGAAGATGAACAGCGGCGGCAAGCCGGAATGGTCAAAGCCGCTGCTGCGCCTCGTGATGTTCTCGGCGCTGCTCGGCTCCTATGCCCTCGTCGCCAAGGGCATCATCATGACGGTCTCGTCGTTCGGGAACCTGCAGAGCGTCAACGTCGATACACAAAGCATCTTCGCCGCTCGCGCGGAGGCCTTTTCAAGGCTCCTCGCAAAGACCTCTGAAGCGGACCTCAGCTTTGCCGAGATGGCTTCTGCCTCTTTCGTCGAGGCGCTGATGCAGGTGGGCACCTTTTTCGCCTACGCCTTCGCTGCCGGCATGATTTGGCTCATCAAAGTGCTGCAGAAGGTCATGATCGCGACCCTGCTTAGCCTCGGGCCCATCATGATCGGCTTTGCCGCCATCCCCGGCGTCACCGGCAAATACCTCGGGGCTTGGGCGTTCGCACTCGTCGAGGTGTCGGCCTGGGGCATCACAGGCTCTGTGTTGCTCAGGCTCATGAACCAGAGCTTTGGGTCGCTCACCATCGACCCTGACGTCACCCCGAACCTCGCCGAGCACATCGTCTTCTGCCTCATGTACGCAGGTGCCTTCGGCCTCATTCCGCTCATCACGTCGATGATTCTGCGTGGTGCCCCGATGGCGAACATCGCCATGACCGGTCAGGGCTTCGCTGCTGCCCTCCCCGCTGCACAGCGCCCCTGGCGATACAACAGCACCGGCG
>JBMTAX010000856.1:0-1703 GCA_049429145.1 Myxococcota bacterium | reverse complement strand
CGCGTCGTTGGTGCCGGCGTCGTTGGTGCCGGCGTCGTTGGTGCCCGCGTCGATGGTGCCCGCGTCGATGGCAGTGCCTGCGTCGGTGGAGGTGCCCGCGTCGATGAAAGGGCCCGCGTCTTCGTTCTCTAGGTCGCCGCCGTCTATGTTTTGGGGCGCACAGTAGCCCTCTACGCACTGGTAGCCGCTCGCACATTGCTCGGCAGAGCTACACGGGAACACCATCAGCCCCGTCTCACATGCGGTGAGCAGGTGGCTTACGAGGAAGGCCGTGAGGGAGCGCGAGACTGCAACGTGGTGGGCCATGAACGCTCGCTTGGCGAAAACAAAGACGCCCCAAGCGTACCTTCGCTCGGGGCGTCGTGGAAGGACGAGACAGTCCGCTCAGCTGCGTCGTCGTCGCACCCCGAGGAGGCCCAGCACCCCGAGGAGACCGAGGGCCGAGGGGTCAGCGCCTGCGCTCGCGCAGTTCAACACGAAGGTGCGACCGTCCTCGTCCTCGTCTTCGTCTTCGTCGTCTTCTTCCTCGTCAGCGTCTTCGGGGCACTCGAGGGCGCAGCCGTCGCCGTCGTCGTCGATGGGCTCCACGCCGTCTTCACAGCGCACCTCGACGGCTGGGCAGGGTACGCCGCGGTCTTCTTCGACCTCACCGCTCGCCGAGGGCGCACCGAGGTCGACCCCGGGCACCGGCCCTTCGTCGTAGAAGGGCGGCATGCAGCGCTTCTCGGCGCTCGGCGTGGTGTCGCCGCAATCGACGCTGCCATCGCTGCTCACGGCGCAATCTTCGTAGACCGTGGGGCCTTCTGCGCAGAGGAGTCCCGCGGGGCACTGGTCATCGGTGTCGCAGGGCAGGTCTTGCAGCTGGCAGTAGCCTTCGCCCGAGGGCTCGCAGACGCATTCTTCGTCGCTGGGGCCGGGTGCGCTGCCGTCGTCGCTCGCGCCACCGCTCGAGCCAGAGCAAGCGCATACCTCGAGCGCCTCGCAGGTGAAGCCTGCGCCGCAGTCGGCGTCTTCGTCACAGCCCGCGAAGTAACGCGGCACGCAGTATGACTCCGTGACGTCGGTGCACTCGGCGTCCGTCTCGGGCACATCGTCGCACTGCACGTCGCCACTGTCGTCGGTCATGCAAGGTTCCACGGCGCCCCCACAGCTGCCGTAGCTGTAGGTCTCGCAGACCTCTCCATCGCCGCAGTCAGCGTCGCCCGTGCACATGACGGGGTCGGGCAGGCACACGCCGCCCGGTTCCGAGCCTGCGCCCTCGGGGGCGTCGGCTTGGTCTTCGGGGCATTCGAGAGCGCAGCCGTCGAGGTCCGCATCGATGGGCGCTGACCCGTCTTCACACTGCACGAACACCGCTGTGCAGACCACGTCTTCGGGGCACTCGAGGAAGCAGCCGTCGCCATCGATATCGATGGGCGCGGCGTCGCCTTGACACGTCACCGCGATCTCGGGGCACGCGACGGGCGGGGACGCGTCATGACACGACTCGCCGACGCCGCAGTCGAGGTTCGAGCTGCAGGGGTCGCCGGCGGCGGCCGACGCGTGGGGGGCGAGGAGGGTGGTGAGGGTGAAGACAAGGAGAGAGAGGCGCTTTATGAACATGTCGCGGTGCATGGGGGCTCCTGGGGTGAGGCTGCCGCAAGGGCAGCCTTCGCTAACGCACGACCTCTGCCAACTGTTCCATAGGCCACGGCCGCCCCCTC
>JBMTAX010000855.1:0-1704 GCA_049429145.1 Myxococcota bacterium | reverse complement strand
CACCCCGGACCTGTTGTGCGTCGTGGCGACCCTCCAAGACCAGGCGGCGCTCGAGGCTACCGGCGAGTTTCGTGGTCGCTATCACGTGCTGCACGGCACGTTGGCACCCCTCGATGGCGTCGGGCCTGATGATCTCAGGGTCCGTGAGCTGCTGCGCCGTCTCGCCGGACCCGACGGCGAAGTCAGAGAGGTCATCCTCGCCACTCCTCCCACCGTCGATGGCGAGGCCACCGCACTCTACCTCGCCCGTCAGCTGTCAAGTACCGGCCTCACGGTATCGCGCATCGCGTCTGGTGTGCCCGTGGGAGGAGAACTGCAGTTTGCCGACCGGCTGACCCTCTCTCGTGCCCTGACATTGCGGCGCACCCTCTGAGGGCGAGGCAGATGTTGGCGCTACGTGGGACTTCGGGCAACGCGTTGCTTGGCGCAGTCGCGACGTTCGTGGTATCCCGGCTGGGTCATGAAGCGTCCGTCGTTGGTGATAGCCGACGACGACCGCTACGGTCGAACGCGAAGGAGCCTCGGCATGACACAGATGGTAATGCACGAGCAGGAATACGAGGACATCAAAGTCCTGTGTGAGCGGCTCGTGCGCGAGGCCAACGCCCGGCTTGTCTTCCTCGTCGACAAAAACGGCCAGCTCATCGCCGCCGCCGGCGACACAAACTAGCTGGATACCACGAGCCTTGCGTCACTCACGGCGGGCAACATCGCGGCCACCGGCGGCATCGCGAAACTCATCAACGAGAAAGAGTTCTCCCAAATCTTCCATGAAGGTGAGCGCGACAACCTGCACATCTCCATCGTCGGACAGCGGGGTATTCTTGTCGTGATCTTCGACCACCGTTGGACCCTGGGCTTGGTCCGCCTACGGGTGCTAAAAGCCTCCGAGGAGCTTGGCGCCATCTTCGCGCGCATCGCGCACAAGGCCGAGTCGCCGGGGGTGGCGACGCCCTTTGCCGAGATTACCGATGACGACATCGATAGCCTCTTCGCAAACTAATCCCTCGCCCTTTCACTGGACACGAGAGCACCCTACAGCGACGTTCCCCGGAAGAGACGCCGAGCGGTTAAAGGCCAACAATCATGTCTTTCATTAACTATTCGTCGCGCGAGATAAACTGCAAGATTGTCTATTACGGTCCCGGCCTGTGTGGGAAGACGACGAATCTCCAATATGTCTACAATAAGACCAATCCCGACGCGAAAGGGAAGATGATTTCCCTGGCTACCGAGACGGAGCGGACTCTTTTCTTTGACTTTCTGCCCCTCTCCCTCGGGGAGATTCGAGGCTTCAAGACCCGGTTCCATCTCTATACGGTACCTGGACAGGTTTTTTATGATGCTTCACGGAAGCTGATTCTGAAGGGTGTCGATGGCGTGGTATTCGTCGCCGATTCGCAGATTGAGCGAATGGAGGCGAATCTTGAATCAGTGGAGAACCTGCGTATCAATCTCGCCGAGCAGGGCTACGACCTCGACAAGATCCCCTACGTGATCCAGTACAACAAGCGCGACCTTCCCAATGCGGCCAGCGCTGAAGAGCTACGACATCTGCTGAATCCCCGTGGGGTCCCTGACTTTGAGGCCACCGCGACCAACGGGGTGGGAGTCTTTGACACCCTGAAGGCCGTCGCGAAGTTGGTCCTGCAGGAACTCAAGAAGGGCAGCTGACGGATTCTGCTCGGTGACCGCTAGACGCTA
>JBMTAX010000854.1:0-1708 GCA_049429145.1 Myxococcota bacterium | reverse complement strand
CGTCAGGGAGCGCGGGGGGCTCGGCGCTGCCCGCGGCGGCGGGGTCGTCAGAGGCGTCGTCGTCGGTGTTCGCGGCGTCGGGGCTGCCTCCGTCACCCGAGGTCGTGTCGTCGAGGCTATCTCTGTCATCTGCGGACGTGTTGTCGGTGGTCGGGTTCTGGTCGTTCGCGCTGTCGGGGTACGAGGGGGCACTGTCCGGTTCGGTGTCGCTCACGTCTTCGTCGCTGGCGGGGGCCGCCTCGTCGGTAACGGGCTCCGTGGGGGGGGCGCAGGCGGACAACCACAGACATAGGCCGATGACGCGTGAACGAGGGAAAGCCCGCGAGGGTCTCTGCATGTTCATGACGGCGAACTCCTCTTCGCACCTCGGCACGACGTGCGCGTTGCTTGGACCCGAACCTTCTTCACTAGACTGCTGTGCACAGCCCCCCACAAGGGGGCCATCTGACCGATGGCACCAGACCGGCTGAGGGAGCGCGCGGGGCGCCGCACATCGGTGTCGACGACGGGTAGGGGGAAATGACGTCAAGAGCGCCTAGGGCGTCAGCGGTGGGTTCGGCTGCAGCGGACCAAAGGCGGGCAGGCCGGGGAGGGCTCCGTGCTGCAAGGTGTCGAGGTGTGCTCGGCGCGCGAGGAGCTCTCCTTCGTAGAAGGCGGAGAAGCTGCGGTCTTCTCTCGTCTGCACGAACTCGCCCGTGCTGTGGCAACCGCTGCAACCTACCGCTTCGATGTGTTGCCGCAGCTTCGGAAACGAAGCGAGTACCTCTGCGTCAACGCCAGCGAGGTCCAGGGGAATCCACGGCACGCCTGCGTTCACGCGCACCGAGAGCGGACGAAATTCCTCAGGGAGAAGCGCCCGCCGCTCGTCCAGGACGGCCGCGTTCTGCTCGACGAAGGAGAGGAATGCCTGTCGCAGGGGGCCGGGAGCGTTGACCCGCGCGACATCCACCGTCTGGAAGAGCGCTGGGTTCTCGAAGCGCAGCGGAAGCTCCGCATCCGTCGTGTGCTCCACCAGCACCCACTGGCGCCACTCCCACGGCGACACGGTGAGCTCTTCACTCTCCGCGAGCAGAAAACGTTCCTCTGTGAGGCCGTCCTCGAGCCACTGTCGTGCAGCAGCGAGGAATGCATCGCCCTCCAGCGTGGACAGCCTGGCCCACCGACGAGCCGTACCGTGACAGTGCACCGTGCCACCGGGGGAGATGTCGTCGTCATATGGGGGCTGCCGGAACAGAAACAGCAGATGCAGTGGTCGCCATACCGGGTGCAGCGACGCGAAGCTGATACGTAGTTCGCCACAGCTGCGATCATTGCGGAGGTCGAGGCGGTTATGCACCGCGGTGGCGATGAAGGGCAACGTGTCGAGGTCCCACTGCCGTTCGTCGTCGCCGTGGGCGGCGCGCAGCTCCTCGAGAAGCACCGCTGGGCCTGCCCGCTCGGAGTGGGCTGTGGTGGAGAAGCGCGTCAGCCACGCGGCAAAGAGCGCACCGCCATGACCATCGGCCGCGAGGGTGCCGAGGACGCGCCCGAGCCCTACCGCGGTGGGATCGTCGAGGAGAGCAGACTCGGTCCACACCAGGGAGCGGTCTTCCGCGAGGGGGATGATGAGCGGACCGCGGTTCCAGACCTCTACGGTGACGTCGTGGGCATCTGCAGTTACGGCGAGTTCGTGTGCCCCGGGCCCGAGGGGGCGAGAAGCGAGCCATCC
>JBMTAX010000853.1:0-1711 GCA_049429145.1 Myxococcota bacterium | reverse complement strand
CCCGGTACGCACCGGCGAAGGGCGAGGTACGCATCGAGTTCGATGACAGCTGCTCCGTCGAGCCCTTGCGCAAGATCGTGCAGGTACTACGCGTCGACCCACGCCGAGAGCAGCGGGTCTTCCGAGAGGCGCTCCTTCAGACAGAACACCCGCGCGGACACCGTGGCGCGGGTCAGCGCGATGTACATCCGTGTCTCGTACACGCTTGACCTCCCCGCCTCGACCTCCACGACGAGCACCACGGGCCGCTCGAGGCCTTTGAAGCGCAAGAAGGTGTCCATGACGATGTGCGCGCCCGCGTGCGGGTCATCGGCAGGCACGAGGCGATGACTGCCGAGCCGTTCTTTGCCGAGCAGCTCACTCTTGGTTTGCCCGGCGAGGGATACAATCGCGATGGCCGAAGGGGGAATGCCCTGACGAATGAGTTCATTGAGCTCATGGGTCACACGCGCGAGTGGGTCTTCGTCACAGACAATGACCTGCAAGACCTCTTCATCTCGGGTGGCGACGAGGTCGGAGATAACCGCGTTCGTCTCGTCGACGTCGATGCCCTCCCCTGCCCTTCGCCGATATTCTTGCGCGAGGGCGCTGATGAGCGGCGGGTTACGCCACTGCGCTGGCAACTGCACGACGGCGGCGCCAGTGAGCGCGGTGGTAGGCACCTCGCGGTCTCGCCAGAAGCGCTGGCCTGGGTCATGAAACACCCACAAGCCACGCCCACGGGACAGCTCCTCGATGAGGTCCCAGTCTGAGGGTTCGAAGTCTTGCCCTTCGTCGACCACCACCCACGCCGGGCGCTCTCTCTCGTGCGGCAATGCGTCGAGGGCCGCCTGCAGCGAAACCATGCTCCATGCCTCAGGATTGCTCTCGTCGAAGTCAGGCTGTCTCTGCGCGACGAGCTGCCTTGCGTAGCGGCGCAGCGCCTTTGCCTCGAGCGAGAGGCCCTGTGCGCGAAGCTTCGCGAAAGACTCGTCGACAGCGCCCGCGAGCGCGTCGGTGAAACACAAGTACAGCGCCTTTTCCCCACGACGGGCACGGCGGACGCACAGCTCCCGCGCGAGCACTGTCTTGCCGCTGCCAGCCCCGCCGCGGACCACCGCTCGCGCATTGGCCTCGAACAGCTGCAAGACCTCGAGCTGGTGGCGGTCGAGGGACAAGAGGCGCTGGGACGCAGCGTGGAGCGCCCCCGGGAGTTCTACAGAGGGGAGCCACGTCTCGCCCCACAGCTCGTGTAGCTCCCTCAGCCAGCGAGGGCTCTTCGGTGCACGGGCGCCAGGCGGGAGCGCCCGCGCAAGCAGCGGAGGCAGGGCCTCTTCGAGGTAAGACAGCTCCTGCTCTCCGAGCACGAGCCCAAACAGGTCGCCGCTCGTCGGTGCCTCGGTGAAGGCGCAGTCGGGAAACACGCACGCCACGCCAAAGGGCGGCCGCTCGCCACAGCGGCGCTCGAGCTCGTCGACGAGCTGCCGCACGTAGCCCTGGGCCTGTGCCCTCGGAGACCGGTGGAGCTTCTTGCCGTTTTGCCACCAGTGACCGCCGCGCAGCTCGATGCGCCCTCCTTTGACCTCGAGGACGAGCAGCCCGCGCGTCGGGCAAGCGAGCACGAAGTCGCCCTCCCCCTCGAAGCCATTCTGCGTGCGCAGGCGCAGGGAGTGATACGCCGCCCAGCCCTCGGGGAGAGCCTTGCGCAGCGCGCGCCACACCCGCTCCTCTG
>JBMTAX010000852.1:0-1712 GCA_049429145.1 Myxococcota bacterium | reverse complement strand
TCTGTCACCCCTGCCGTGCGTCGCCGGTCATGACGAACCCTGCGACGCCACGCCCGAAGGCGCCAGCGGAGCCAGCGCCCGCGGACGGTGTGGGTGGACAACAAACCGAGCCCGAGGAGCACGAGGGGCGTCCCGGGCAAGAAGGGGACGAGACCGAGCAAGGCACCGGTGGCGAGAAGGGCGCCCCCAAGGACGAGGGCGCGCAACTTGCCTGCCCTACGGGAGGGTAGCGCGGAAAACATGCGGCGCCGCGGGGCGACCTGCGTCATCGAGACCTCAGCGTGGAAGGGGAGATGAACAGAGGGTAGGAACAAAGGGCGAATGCGCCAGCGAGGATCCGCCCGCACGCGTAGAGTGCATCAGCGCCATGGTCCTGCTAGAAGCCGAGAGATGTGGCGAACTGCGATCCCCTTCTTGGTCCTCTCCGTCCTCACCTTGCCCGGTCGCTCCCTTGGGGCTTGACCTGGTTGAGTGAACCCTAACCTCCCGGTCGGGGGGTCCGCGTTTGATCAAGGCGGCGTTGCCGCTGAAGCACTGCCCGAAGACGTGACGCAGGCCGCGTTGACGTTGCGATTTTCGCTATTCGACACCGTTCTGAAAGGGTGGGAGCGACGAGCGAACGTCGATGAGCAGGCAGTGCGCACGGCGGTGGCATCGTTGACTGCACGGCATCATTTCGGCGAGGGGCTATCCGCCGAGCTCACGGTGCCGGCGGGTACACTCCAACTCGACCCAGGCCGCGAGGAACCCACGCGCTACCTCAACGGCTTCGGCGACGTCATGCTCGCGGGTCGCTATGACCTTGCCGCACTCTGGGGCGCGGGGGGCTATCGGCCCAGCGTCGTGCTCGAGGGTGGCCTTGGTGTACCCACAGGGAGCCAGGTGAAGGCCGAGGCCGGTGCGCTGCCACCGAGCATTCTCTCCCTGGGTCGGGCCTCCTTCGCGGCCAGCGCGAGGGTGCTCGCCACCCAGTACGTGCACCGACGCGTCGGCCTCGTCGGGTGGCTGGGGATCGCGGAACCGCTCACCCCAAGCGGCCTCGGTATCACCCTCGGCCGCAGCATCGACGGCGGAATCGGCGCGCAGCTCAACGTGGCTGATGTCGCGTTCCTCGGGACACGCATCGCCGGTCAGTACCTCGAGCGCTCGCGCGAGGCGGTGGTCGGCAGCATTCTCAACTCAGGAGGCACCTGGCTCGCCGCAGAGGTCTCCTTGGCCATGCGCCTCCATGAGCGGGCATCGCTGGTGGTGGCGGCGCGCGCACCCTTTCTCGCGTCCGTGAATGGTGAGCAGGTCTCAGAAACTTTCACGGTGACTTCTGGACTCGCGTTCACGTTCGGCAACCACGAGGATGACGACGACGACCACGCTCACGGCAGCGACGACCACGCTCACGACGGCGACGACCACGCTCACGACGGCGACGACCATGCTGACGATGGCGACGACCATGCTGACGATGGCGACGACCACGCTCACGACGGCGATGAACGCGCAGCCCATGTGGGTGGTGATGAGCCGAAACGTCATGCGCACGGAGACCCACAGGGCGACATCATCGACGCCGCTCGAGGCGGAGCATCTTTCTCTCTGGGTGACGTCGTGGCGCCAGGCAAGGTGACGGTCATCGATTTCTGGGCGGAGTGGTGCGCCCCGTGCCACGAGCTCGATCGAGTGCTGCGCGAGCTGGCAGCGCAGCATCCGAACCTCGC
>JBMTAX010000851.1:0-1715 GCA_049429145.1 Myxococcota bacterium | reverse complement strand
GACTGAAACGGACAGATGGGGTGGAGCATACGCATGCTGGCGTCGAGGACGTGCAACAGCACCGCCCGCTTCACATCGCGCTCCTCCGCGGGGGCCCCCTCGGCGCGGGCGCCTTTCGACAGCTCGATGTACCAGTCACACAGCTCGGTCCAAAAGAACTGGTAGATCGCGTTCGCCATCTCATCAAAGCGATACTCGTCGAGGCTCTGGTGCACCTTGCGGGTGACTGCATCGAGTCGCGCAAGAATCCATCGGTCGGGCAACTCAAGCCGCGGTCGCACCTCCTCGAGGGTCGGCACCGGGCCGTCACCGACCCGAAGCAAGGCAAAACGCGTCGCGTTCCAGACCTTGTTGAGGAACGCGCGGTACCCCTCGACGCGGCCGATGGCGAGCTTCACGTCGTGGCCGGGGCCCGCGAGGGCCGCCAACGTGAACCGCAGACCATCGGCGCCTGATGCGGGGATCCCCTCGGGGAAGTCTTTCTCGAGGCCCTTCAAAACCTTCGGCAGCATCTTCTCCGGCACCGGGTAGGTTTTGGTCTTTTCCGTCAGCTCTTCGAGGGTGATGCCGTACATCACGTCGAGCGGGTCGATGGCATTGCCAAGTGACTTTGACATCTTGCGGCCCTGGGCATCGCGCACCATCGAGTGGAGGTACACGTCGGCGAAGGGAGCCCGACCCAGGAAGTGGCAACCGAGCATCATCATGCGGGCTACCCAGAAGAACAAAATGTCGAAGCCCGTCTCGAGGACAGCGCCTGGGTAAAAGGCTTCGAGGGCGCGCGTCTCTGTCGGCCAACCGAGCGTCGAGAACGGCCAGAGCCCCGAGCTGAACCACGTGTCGAGCACATCCTCTTCTTGTACGAAGCGACCGGGCTCGGCACGGGCGAGATCTTCAGTAGAGGCAACGGAGAAATAACGGACGAGGTCGTCGTCGAGGGTGCGCAGCGCGACGCGCACGAGCTCGGCGCCACGAAGTCCGTCAGCCTGCGCACGCGTGGCCGCGGTGTCACTCCCCTTGCGGTTGGCATCGGTCTCGATGGCCTCGTCGATCTTGGTGACGTCATAGAAGACCGGGATACGATGCCCCCACCACAGCTGGCGGCTGATGCACCAGTCGCGGATGTTGTGCATGAAATGGTCCCACGTCTTCTTCCAGCCCTCCGGCAAGATGCGGGTCTCGCCGCAGTCGACGGCCGCGCTGGCCTTGTCCGCGACGGGCTTGGCGCGCACGAAGAACTGTCGAGAAAGCATCGGCTCGACCGCCTCGCCGGAGCGCTGCGAGACGCTGACGTTGTGCTTGATGGGGTCGGCACCTCTGAATAGGCCGAGCGCTTCGACGACACGCTTCACCTCTGCGCGCGCCTCGTACCGCCCGAGCCCACGGAAGGAGCCACCGTTCTCGTTGACGGTCGCATCCTCGTCGAAGATGTTGATCGACGGTAGCTGATGACGCTGACCGATCTCGAAGTCATTGGGGTCGTGTGCCGGCGTGACCTTCACCGCACCCGTACCAAACTCGCGGTCGACGTAGGCATCACCCACCACCACCACGCGCCGCTCGGGGAAGAAGGGGTGCAGAAGCTCACGCCCGATAAGGTGCTGGTAGCGCTCATCCTCAGGATGAACCGCCACAGCAGTGTCGCCCAGCATGGTCTCTGGTCGTGTCGTGGCGACGACGATCTCGGTCGCGTCGCCCTCAGGGAGCTGCGCCAC
>JBMTAX010000850.1:0-1722 GCA_049429145.1 Myxococcota bacterium | reverse complement strand
GATGCGGTAGCCTACGGGCATGCCTCTCTCTGTGCGGCTCTTCATCCTCTCTGTCTTTTTGTGTGGCTCATGCAGCCCAACGCCAAATGACATCCCTGACGATGGACCAGACGCTGGCGGCGTTTCTTCCGTCGACAGTGGCGCTTCCTCCGACGAGGACAATGACGCAGGCGGACCCACGACGCCCGTACCCCTGCCAGGCTTTGGGACGGTGAGCGGTGCCTGTGGTGTCCTCGCGAGCGAAGTGCCTTCGCCGAGTCCATCGTTCTTTGTGAATACCCTCGACTTCGGCACCGACCCCTACGACGACGTCGATGAAGCGCGCTTGACCGACGGGGGGCGAGAGATTCTTGCCGATGGCAACGCGGGTGGCAGCTCACTCCTGTCTGAGGTCTTCGCGTACGAGGTGCTCGCGCGCTGTGAGGGCGCTACGTTGCTGAAGACGGAGCTCGAGGTGGAATACACAGACCCCCAGGGCAAGATCACTGATCTGCTCGTCGAGCTCGCAGGGGAACGCGTGGGCGTGAGCGTCACTCGCGCGGTGACGTTCCCGCGCGACCAACCCTATGCCCTCAGCGACGCCCAAGAGCTCCTCGAGAAGAAGCTCAGCGGTATTTTATCGTCCAGCGCCAACGTTGCGGCTGACGATGCGTGGCAGAAACAGATCCTCAGCGTCATCGCCTATGCGCCTGCGCACGCCGCTGTGCTCGAAGAAGCGCTGCAAGGGATCGATACCTCGCTGCAAAGAGACACCATCGTCTACGTCACTGTGTCAGAGGGCGACGACGAGTTCCTGTACTGAACGCACTGCGCCGTCGTTGAGCACCAGGCACGACCACTGCACCTCTGCGCATGAGTTGCACCCGGGAGGGGAACATGCGCACGAGGTTGTATTCGGTGCTCCTGTGCTCGGTGCTGGTGTGCTCTTGGCTCGGCTGCGCCTCGGCGTCGCAATGGTTCCGCCCCGGAGAGCGCGCCGCCGCGACCTCCCCTGCAGGCGTTCCGGCGGCGGTCTACGAGGTGATGCAACAAGGGCGTGTCGTCGCGGAGGTACGTCTCTGGTCTGACGGGGCACAACGCATCGATGGACGCACCGAGGTCCGACTCACCTTCGAGCTCGAGAACCTCAGCGATGGGGAGATTGCCCTGGCGAGCGAAGACCTCCGCCTTGCTACCTTGCGTACCGAAGACGAGATCTTTCGCGAGCTCGCGCCGGTGACCCTGGAACCGCGCGCGGCCGTTCCCCCCGGGCAGACCTTGCTCGTCGACGCAACCTTCACGGTACCCCCGGAACTCAAGCCCCACGAGCTCGAGTCGTTTCGGGTGCGCTGGGCGCTCCGCGGCGCGGTGGAGTACGCACAAATCACGCCTTTCTTCGAGGACGACCCGCCCCTTGCCTCACCGTCCATCGCCTACGGACCCGTAGGGCTCCCTTGGTACGACCCTCTCTACGGCCTCTGGGCCCCGTGGCCCCCGTGGTGAAGCGCGAACCCATGGTCGGCACTCCACCTCGTCGCACATACACTGCGCACAGGAGACAGCATGAGCGTGTTCATCCTCCTCACCGAGCTGCAACAAGACAGCGTGCACCACCCTGAGGATTTCGAGCGACTCGAGAAGCGCCTCATGAGCGCCATTCAATCCGAGTGCCACGGCGTGCGCTGGCTCGCGAGCTACGCGCTCAGCGGCTTTGCCAACTTCGGATCGATCGCGATCCTGATC
>JBMTAX010000849.1:0-1724 GCA_049429145.1 Myxococcota bacterium | reverse complement strand
CATCAAGGCGCTCCAGAATGGCGTTTGCTGATCCCGAGGACTCGGCCTGTGTCTGAATTGCCGAGGGCCCAGTGGCCTCATTGAGAAGGAAGAGCCAGAGTAGAAGACGCATGGCCATGCGTCTTGCGGTGCAAAGAGTGGACCCTGATTGGAGGGTTTCGCTCGCTGATGCGATATCTCGCATCGGCGGGCATCCTGTGCGGAGTCTGCTCATTGGGATTGAGGGGGCCCTGGCAGCGCTCCGCTCGAAAGGGAGAGGAGCGGGAAGCAAGCCCTCCGGCACAACGAACCGGATGTGCACGTCGACCAGCCTCGATGTGGCCGACTCCTGCAGTTAAGGGGTCAAGATTTTTCCGGTGGAAGAAGTTTCGTCACCGGTCGCGATGGGGCGACCTGGAGAGTTGCACCATTCTGACCACGAGCCGGGATACAGGCGGACCTTCCTGTGCCCGCTGTGCTGAAGAGCGAGCCAGGTGTGGCAGGCTGTTACACCGCTGCCACAATACACGACCACCTCGTCAGAGGGGCCAATACCGACGGCCGAAAACTGCTGGCGCAGACCCTGCGGGGAGAGAAAATGACCACTAGGCTTCAATAGACCCATCGTGGGAAGATTGCGAGCGCCTGGAATATGCCCTGCCACAGGGTCGATAGGTTCTCGAACGCCGCGGTATCGCTCCTCAGTGCGCACGTCTAGCAGAATACAGCCCTGCGTGATCCTTCGTTCAAGGCTGTCAATGTCGATCATCATTTCTCCGGCGAAGCCAGTGAAAGCGAGTGTTGTAGGTGATGGAATCGACACGCTCGATTCCAATGGGCCATCATAGGACGCAATGCCCCCGTCAAGTATGGCGGCGCGAATGCCGAGCGCGCGCAATAGAAAGACCAGCCGAGCAGCAGAGAGTCCGCCACTGTCGTCGTAGGCAATGACTCCGTCGTCGGTACCGATACCGGCCTGCTGTAATGCCGTCCGCAGAACTTCTAGGTCTGGCAGGGGATGGCGTCCCCCCGGCCCGGGTGGCCCAGACAAGTCTCGATCGATGTCGAGAAAAACCGCCCCTGGGAGGTGGCCCGCCTGGTAGGAAGCTTCGCCGCTCCTACCATCGAGGTACCAGCGGACGTCGACAAGCACTACTGCCTGGCGATGCTCCTTGAGGAAGGCGGCGTCGACGACGTAGGGAAAACAGGCAAAGTCAGTTCGGACAGGCTTCATGGCGGGCTTTCTGCGTTTATTCTTGTGACGCGAATGGTTTTGCTTGGGCAAGTTGCAGTGGCTTCGCTCCTCGACGATGTCTCCACCACGCAAAGGCACATCCCGCAGCTGCGAACCATTCGGCCGTGAGAACTCGGAAGGTGACTCCACTGATGGGTTGGTGCACCAACACTCCGAGGAGTCGTCCTCCGCCGAGCCCACCAAACAACACAGCGGCGAGCCATAGCCCCTCCGCAGTGCGTTGTTTTTGGGTGAGGTAGCGGGCGAGGACAAGAGCGATGGCCACCTCGAGGCCCCCGTAGACAGCCATGACGTCGCTGAGGGCAGTAGTGCTCGCGGGGTGAATATCGACAACGGCCGCCATTGTCTGTGGGATCACGAGAAAGCTGATTCCAAAGAAGGCAAAGGTCCCAAAGGCCAACAGCAAGACGAAACGGGGGAAGTCCATGGATGACTCCTGTAGGGGATTTGCGAGCGAGTTGGGTACAGCCTAGCGTGGCTTGCTTGCTGC
>JBMTAX010000848.1:0-1727 GCA_049429145.1 Myxococcota bacterium | reverse complement strand
CTGGACGACAGCCGCGGGTGTCGTCGACCCGATGCATGAGCCGCTGAACGCCAGCGTCGAGCTATCGAAGACGGCATCTGGGCAGTCAAGGATGAGAGAATGCTGGAACTGCACCCCGGTGAGCGACACATAGCGCGGTGTGTAGGCGATGAAGCCTTGACAAGCCGCGTCGCACCAGTCGCCGGCTATCGTGTTCCCGTCGTCGCAAGCCTCGCCCGCCTCTAGCGCGCCGTTGCCGCAGGTGTTCGCAGGCTCGCACTGAGGGGTGCTCTCCGTCGCATCGCAGATGCCGCTCGCGCACGACGACCCGCTCGCGCACACCTGCCCGTCCTCGATCTTACACGTCGAGTTACATCCGTCCCCATTGGTGACATTGCCATCGTCACAATACTCACCGGTCTCCAGCACGCCGTTGCCGCAGGTGTTCGCGGGCTCGCAGCGGTCCGGTGACTCTGTCGCATCGCAGATGCCGCTCGCGCACGACGACCCGTTCGCGCACACCGCACCGTCCTCGAGCTTACACGTCGCGTTACATCCGTCCCCATTGGTGACATTGCCATCGTCGCAGCCTTCACCCGCTTCCAGCGCGCCATTGCCGCAGGTGTTCGCAGGCTCGCACTGAGGGGTGCTCTCCGTCGTATCGCAGATGCCGCTCGCGCACGACGCTCCGCTCACGCACACCTGCCCGTCCTCGAGCTCGCACGTCGAGTTACATCCGTCGCCCTCGGACGTGTTGCCGTCGTCACAAGACTCCCCCGCCTCCAGCTCGCTGTTGCCGCAGGTGTTCGCAGGCTCGCACTGAGGAATGCTCTCCGTCGCATCGCAGATGCCGCTCGCACACGACGCTCCGCTCACGCACACCTGCCCGTCCTCGAGCTCGCACGTCGAGTTACATCCGTCGCCCTCGGACGTGTTGCCGTCGTCACAAGACTCCCCCGGCTCCAACGCGCCGTTGCCGCACCCCAAATGGGGTTCCACACCCGCGTCCAACGGGGTGGCTGCATCGGGTTCGGCCGCGTCAACTTGTCCGCCCCCGTCGACCGTCAAGCCACCGTCGGTCGGGTCATCGCCGTCGATGACCGCACCACCCGCATCATCGGTGCCGGCGTCCCCGAGACCGCCATCTGGGACTACTGCCCCGCCATCTTGTGGGACGAGACCGGGCACGCACCGAAACGCATCGCAGACCTCATCGTCACGGCAATCGGCAGAGCTCTCACAAACCGGCAGATCCGCGGCCAGCTCGCAACGTCCAGAAACGCAACGATAGGCGTCCGTGCAGGCGAGGGCCTCATCGCATGGCTGGTCGACCAAGGCGGTCCTGGCGCAGCCACCCAAGACGTTCACGACGAGCAACCAGCTAACCAAGGAAGGTCGTAACCGATGCCTCATGCGTACACTCCCGCGGGACAGCTCATCGCCACCGGCCCACAGGGACCCCGTGGTGGAAGAAAGAAAGAAAGAAAGAAAAATCCCAGTGAACGCGTCACACAAATCCAGGGACTTTTCGCTCGGAGGGGCAAGTCGCCCTCAGCGTCTCGAGCCAACTGCTGACAGCGCCCAAGGGTGCAGCGGCGCCTTGGCGTCCTTGCGGCGCCTTCGTCGTCGCCCCTCCGTCGTCAGAGCGAAATCGAGATCAGGTGGAGCGCGGGAGCGCGGGACCTCGGGTGGTGGGTCGGGTAGGCCGAAGTGGCACAGAATCTTTCGAATGACGAACGCCTGCCGCA
>JBMTAX010000847.1:0-1730 GCA_049429145.1 Myxococcota bacterium | reverse complement strand
CAACCAGTTGTCCACCTTCACGCGGGAGCCGAGCATGCCTGCGACGACGACGAATACCGCGCAGGCGAGAAGAATGCGACGAGGGTACCGCAGCGTGAACCGCGCGGTCGCACCGAGCCAACGGTCGCTGCGCAAGCCCGTCGCCGGCGCCATCGCTACCGCGGGGACGAGGCTGAGCAGCAGCGGGACCACGACGAGCATCGTCAGGAAGGCGAGCAGAATGCCTAGGGCGGCGAAGACGCCGAAACTTCGCAGTACGTGCATGTCCGCGACGATGAGCGACGCGAAACCCACGGCGGTGGTCAGCGACGTGAAGAGACACGCAGCCCCGACCTTCTCCAAGGTCGCGACGATGGATTGTGCGCGGACCTGCGCACTGAGCCTGCCTCCGCCGCCGGTGCGTGCGCGTACTTCCTCGTGAAATCGCGCCACGATGTGGATGCCATCAGCGACGGCGATGGCAGGGATCAGAGTCACGTATATCTGCGAGAGCAGTCCGATGGGCTCGTTGAGCCATCCCATGATGCCGTAGAGCATCACGACGGGGATCACGGTGGAGCCTAGCGGCACGATGACCCCGTGGAGGCTGCGGAACATCAGCATCAGCAGGAAGACCGCTACGACGAGCGACAGCGCTGCAAAGCGCAGCGTGTCGTGCAGCAAGAGGTCCACGAGGTCGGACCGCACCGCCGGGATTCCAGCCGCTACCCAGCGGATCCCTTCTCTCCCTTGGTGACGCCCGAGCGCCGCGCGTACGGCCTCGACGGCCGGACGTACGTCCAAGATGTCATCGGTGTCGATCCTCAACGGAGCGATAGCGACCGTGGCGCGCCCTGAGCGAGCCATGAGCGCCGGGACGAGATCGGGGTCAGAGAGAACCTCTTGCTGCCAGCGCGCCCGGGCAACGTCGTCGTCAGGCACGGTGTCACGCAGGGCCCGAACCTCGATCACTCCCGGTCGTGTCGACACGTTCCGTGGGGTGCCCGTCAGGCTCGTAATGGTGCCCACTGCCTCGATGGCCGCGACGTCACCGAGAGCAGCGTCCACCGCCCGCAGACGAGTGGGTTCGAGGAGTGTGCCGTCGACGACTTCGGCGAGCAGCAGCAGCCTGTCATCGGCACGTCCCCACGCCTCGATGAAGGGAGCGAGCTGAGCGTGAGCGGGGTCGCGGCTTCCCATAAAGCCGGTGAAGCGAAAATCGAAGTGCAGACGGAGTGCGCCCAGGGCGAGCGCTACGGTCGACGAGACAACGGCGACAGCGAAGGCGACGCGGTGAGACAGCACCAGGGCGGCAACGCGGCCGAACATCTTCCCCACGCTAGCGGGGCTGCGTCGAGGTGAGAACAGGGATGTGGCAGGAATCGGAAAGGTACACGCTCGTCCCGCCTGCAGGCGCGCGCAACGCGGTGGCGTGAGGGCGCTACTCCCGCTACATCCCCAGCCATGATCGGGTCGAGGTACCTTGAGTGGCTCGCGCCGGAAGAGACGGCGATGCGTCGTGTGCTGCCTCTGACGCTCCTGCTGCGGCCGTGGCCCATGACCGCGCTGCTCGTCCTCGCGATCAATGACCACGCCCTGAAGGGCGCCGGGGTCCTCCCCAGCTGGGTGGTTGGGAAGTTGAGCGACTTCGCGGGACTCGTGTTCTTTCCGTTGCTTTTGGTCACTCTCTGGAACCTTGCCTGCGAGGGTGTCAACGCACTGCTCGGCCGCACCCAACTGCTGGCGTCGCC
>JBMTAX010000846.1:0-1731 GCA_049429145.1 Myxococcota bacterium | reverse complement strand
CGTCTGCCGTCGCCGAGTGGTTCCGCGACCAAGGCAAAGACGTTCTCATCATGATGGACAGCTCTACCCGCTTCGCGCGTGCGCAACGCGAGATCGGCTTGGCGCTTGGGGAACCACCTGCTCGTCAGGGCTACCCGCCAAGCGTCTTCGCGCAAATTCCCCGCCTCATGGAGCGCACGGGCAACAATGACAAAGGCTCGATCACTGCTCTGTATACGATTCTCGTGCAGGGCGGCGACATGGAAGAGCCGATCGCCGATGAGGTGCGCGGTATCCTCGATGGGCATGTGATCCTGAATCGAGACCTCGGCGCTCGGAATCATTGGCCCGCCATCGACGTATTGCCGTCGTTGAGCCGTGTGATGAGCGGTATCGCATCGAGCGAACACAAGCGGGCTGCAGCGAAGATGCGCCAAGTGCTCGCGGCCTACGAGAAGAACCGTGACCTGATCCTCCTCGGCGCATACCAATACGGAACCGATCCGAAGGTCGATTACGCCATCGACAAGATCGATGAGGTCGAGGCGTTCCTGAAGCAGCGCACCGAGGAAGCCAATGCCTTCGATGACACGGTGCAGGCTATGGTGGAAATGTTCAGTGACGCCGAGGACTGAAAGAGTCTTCGCCTAAGGCTGCTCAACGGTGCCATCCATCGGAGACACCGTTTAGCCGCGCACAGCTTGCTGTGGTTCCCTGCTGTTCGAGTGCCTACCTCCACGTTCAGAGCGAACACGGGGAGGAAAGGTGCTGCGACATCGTCGACCATGCGCATTCGTCACGGCCGGAGCTGCACTCTTGGTTACGCTTTCGTGCGCCCGTGACGAGACACCACCTGCCGAGAGCCCAGCCTTTGCCATCACCGACACGGAGAGGCTCGAGGAGGGCGAATGCCGTCGGGGAGAAGTGTGCCGCTGCGACGAGCCTCCGTGTGTCAGGACGTGCGCCGGCGGGGGCTGCACTGCTGTCTGCGATGCACGTCAGTCGTGCTTGTTCGACTGCCCAGAGGGGGGCTGCGACCTGTGGTGCAGCGGGCAGAGCGCTTGTGAATTGCGTTGCCCCGCAGGCGCTTGCTCACTGCATTGTGACGAAGGGGCCGAATGCGTCGGCAGTTGCGATGAACGCCCTTGTGAACTCGATTGCGCCGAGCGAGCGAGTTGTGCGCTCGAGTGTCTCGCTGGATCTTGTCGCGCCCAGTGCCGTGGTGCCAGCGATTGCGTCGTCGAGTCGTGTCCGGGTGCATGCGCGGTGCTATGCGAAGAGCAGGCCACCTGCGCCGTCGAATGCCCGCGCGCAGAGGACTGTACTTTGGTGGATCGAAGCGGGTGAGCTGCGCGGTTCGACGTCCACTCACCCCGCGGTTACAATGACCCATGGCCCGAATGCCCGATTATCGACTGCAGGCCCTCTTCGAGATTCGCGAGAAGGCGAAAGAAGAGGCCGAGGAGTTTTACCAGGAGAAGAGGAAAGTCGTCGTTCGCGAAGAGCAGAAGCTCGCCGAGATGAAGCAAAAGCTGCGCGATATGGTGGCCTTCCGCGAGGCCAAGCGCCAAGAGTACCTCGCGAGAACCCGGGCGGGTGAGTACACCATCCATCAAATCCAGGCCAATGACCGGCACATCGAGAAGCTGAAGCAAGAGGAGCAAGCCTACCAGGTGGAGATCCAGCGTCAGGCAGAGCGCGTACGCGATGCTGAGGAAGAGGCCGAGGAGGCGATGCAGGCCCTCCTGCTCG
>JBMTAX010000845.1:0-1733 GCA_049429145.1 Myxococcota bacterium | reverse complement strand
CCGAGTTCATCCATGAAGACGTCCCCATGCGCAGGATCGTGGTGAAAGAGGCAGAGTTCTTTCGCTCTGGCGCGCTCGGCGAGCTGCGCACCTGCCTCGAAGGTGCTGTGTCCCCATCCCCGACGACTGCGTCGTATCGCGTCGCCCTCGTATTCCTCCGGTGTGTACATGGCGTCATAGATGAGGAGGTCGGCTCCGGCGGCGAGCTCGAGCAATGCGGGAGCGGGGCCATGGCCATCATGCTCGAGGTCAGTCGCGTACACCACGCTGCGCCCGCGGTAGTCGACCCGCCAGGCGACGCAGCCGTTCGGATGGTCGACGGGCGCGTGACGCACCTCGAGGGGACCACGGCGGACCAGCGCATGCGGGGCGAGGTCGTGGAAGCGCAGATCGGCTGCCATGACGTCGAGGGTGACCGGGAAATGAGGCGGCCGCATCTGCGCCGCGAGGAGGTCGCGGACGGATGCCCCATCGTCAGCGTTGCTGACGCCGTAGATCGAGAGTTCGTTTCCGGGCACGAACGCTGGCGTGAAGAAGGGGAACCCCTGGATATGATCCCAGTGCAGGTGGCTGAAGAAGAGCGAGGCTCGAACGCCGACGGGACCGAGTTCAGTTCCAAGCTTACGGATGCCCGTGCCGGCGTCAAAGATGAGCAGCTCATCACCTGCCTCGACGGTGACGCAGGGGGTGTTTCCTCCGTAACGTCGTGTCTCGTCGCCTGCGGTGGCGATGGAACCTCTGACCCCGTAGAATCGAACGCGCATCGTGACCTCCTCGGTGTGTGATAGCGGAGGAAACAAGTCGCGTGCCATGGTCGAGAGGTCAGTCTTTTCCATGGGTTACGGTGGTGCCGCGGCCGACCTGCGCAATCGTGGAGCAACCCCTGCTCCAAAACAGCGACCTTCAGCTCGAGGGTCTCGCACCGCGCTCTAGGTAACGCGGCGAGGGCCCCGGCCCACGGTGGGATCGCTGGCAGCAGCCAGCGGGAGAGTCGCGTCTTCATCGACGTCGACGCGCGGGGCTGCGTTTTGAGGATCGTCTCCCACGAGCAGGGGCCGAAGGCGTGTCACCACGGTCTCGCGGCACTGATGGAAGGCGGGCTTGTGACGCAGAGGGGCTAGCGCTGGACACGCGTCGAGCCACTGCAGGTCGGTCAGAGGGAAGTGTGCTGCTCGCCAGAGGAGCGCGAGCGCGGTCTCAGGGGCTTCCATCGCAGCGAGCTCGCAGAAAATCTGGAGGAAAAAGCAGTGCCGCTTCGGCGAGGTCTTTCGCTCGAGCAGACGGCGCAGGAGGTCATCGCTCTTCTGCTGGTCACTTCTCCCGGCGACGCGCTCCACGATGTGCACGAGCACTTCTGCGAACGGGTTCGTACGCGCGAGCTCTCCCAGGGCGGGCAGCAGCGCTACTGCGTCTGTCGAGGCCCGTAGGTAAAGACTTCGTCGTGCTTCGAGCAGTGCCTTGGTGATGCCGAGCGCGCTGCCCTGCTCAAGCCGTGCGTACCCGGCGGTCAAGTCATCGTATCGCCCGGCAAAGAGGTGTGCGCGGAGCTGCAACATCGTGAGCCAGGGAGGTATCGAGCCTATGTCTTCCAAGACAGCGAGGTTCTCCTCCGCAGACAGTCCTGCTTCGAGTTCAAGACGTGCGAGAATCGCCCGGGATGGCCCATGTGCGGGGTCCCGCGCGAGCGCGCGGTACAGTCCCTGCAAAGTCCCGCCGACGTCACCCCTGGCATC
>JBMTAX010000844.1:0-1733 GCA_049429145.1 Myxococcota bacterium | reverse complement strand
CACTTCGTCGGCATCGAATCTCCCCTCCCGCGAGGGGCGAGGGGCGATGGGCGAGGCACAGGGTGCGGCGGCAGAGGGGAACCGGTTGGCTTGTGCTACGCTGACGTTCCACGTAGGGCGAAACATTGACCTCGGCGGAAAGGTCGTTGCGTCACTGGTGTCGCCGCGAGGGAGGTTGCGGTGGCTATGGTCGCTATCGTTCGTCTCGCCAGCGGTCTTTTCTTGGCGCTCTATGTGTTTTTTCACCTGATGACCCACACGGCGGGCATCTTCTCGTTAGAAGCACTCGGGGTCGCTCATCAGTACCTGATGCCCCTGTGGACGACCGCCGTCGGCACCTACGCCCTCGCCATCGCCGCCTCGCTGCACGCCGGCACGGTCCTCTGGCGGCTGTACCAGCGGGGAAGTTTAAAGATGCCCGCACGGGAGCTCAGCCAACTGCTTCTCGGGCTTGCGATTCCGATGTTGCTGGTCGGTCACGTCGTCAGTGCCGTCGCGTTACGCGAAGCCTACGGTATGCGGATAGACTACCGGGCCGACCTGCTGCTCGTGTTCGTGCTCGAGCCTGCGCTTATCGGGGTGCGTACCGCAGTGGTGCTCGTGGTCTGGATCCACGCGTGCATCGGCCTTCGCACGTGGTTGTCGATCAAGCCGCTGTGGGCACGATGGGCAATGTGGTGCAGAGCCATCGCATGGCTTTTGCCCGCATTGTCTTTGGCGGGGTTTTATTCTGCTGGCCTCGAGGTGCGTCGTGCGGCTCTCGCCGAGCCAAAGCTCGTCGAGGAAGTCCTCCGCAACGCCCATGCGTCCACTGAAGTTTTCGTGATCATCAATGATCTCGCTGCTCGGTTTACTACGGCGTGCATCGCGCTTTATGCCGGAGTGCTCATGGCTCGCGGATGGCGCAAATACCGGCAGCGCCGTGCAGCCCACGCGAGGCTCTATATGGGGCGCTCTGCCGCGTTGGACTGCGCGCCGGGGATGACCGTACTCGACGCACTCCGCGCCGCCGAGATACCCCACGCAGCGGTGTGTGGCGGCAGCGGCCGATGCTCGACCTGCCGCGTTCATATCGACAGCGGCCTAGAGCACCTCCCTCCTCCCGGTCCGCAAGAGGCGAAGGTGCTGGAACGACTCGCGGCTCCGCGAAACATTCGCCTCGCCTGCCAGCTTCGCCCTCAAGCAGACATCGCCATATCCCCGCTGCTGCCTGCCAGCGCTTCGGCTGCCGACGCGTGGGCGCGCATCCACCGCAGCGAAGAGCGAGAAATCGCGGTGCTCTTCGCTGACCTGCGCGGATTTACCACCTTTGCGGAGCAGCGATTGCCCTATGACGTCGTGTATGTACTGAACCGGTATCGCAGTGCGATGGCGACCGCCATCGAAGAGGCTGGTGGCGTCGTCAATGAATTTATTGGTGACGGAATCATGGCTCTCTTCGGCCTGACCTCCGACGCTACAGATGGGTGCCAGCGAGCGCTACGAGCTGCGGCTGCGATGCGCGAAGAGCTCGAACAACTGAACCGCTCGCTCGCTCATGACTTGCCGCAACCCTTACGCATCGGCATTGGCATCCATGTCGGCAACGTCATCGTTGGGCAGATGAACTATGAGCGGCTGCGGGGCATTACGGTGGTGGGTGACGTGGTGAACACGGCGAGTCGCCTCGAGGGGATGACAAAGGAGTTCAAGGCTGGCCTCGTCATCTCCGATGAGGTCGCGCAGCGTCTAGG
>JBMTAX010000843.1:0-1740 GCA_049429145.1 Myxococcota bacterium | reverse complement strand
AGGTGAGCAGCTCGCCGTACTGACGAGTCGTAGCGGAGGGTCGGCGCCATCTCGCTTGGACGGGGCAGTGCGCCTATGCGGTCAACGCGATTTGAGACCGAACGAGAAACCTGCTCACGTGACTTGAGGTGAATGATAGATTTCCTACATCACCTCTTTCAGCGAGGTAATCGACTCTTCGTCGATTCGAATGTCGACGCAGAGCACACTGGGTACGGCGTAGTGCTTGCGCAAGGAGACGACTGTCTTGGGTCCGGTGCAACTCCAGGTGCTTGTACTCACAATTCATCGTCATCGGCACGCCCACCAGTACGGGTCGCGTGGAAATCATTGCGAGGATCAATAGGGAGAGAGCCCTGTCCTCGGTTTGTCAAAAAATCCATTGGTGGCTGGTGCGCACCTCATTCCTCATGGGAATGTCGGTGACGGATGTTTTGGGACGAAGGAAGCGCCGTGCCGTCGTGGCACACTCTGCAGCGTTTTGATGACGATCGGCGCGGTTCTCAAGGACGGCGGCATTGCGGCGAAGGGGACGCGAGAGGGGTGCGGTCATGGTGGTCCTCCTGGGGTGTTCGCTGTCGGTTGCGCGAGCCAAATCCAGAATCGCCACGCGCCCGCCAACCTCTTTTGACTCGATGTCAATTTGACCGATGGACTTCGGCAAGCCACGGGTTCTGTGTTGGAGGTCACAACCGCCGTTCACTCTGCAAAGCACGGACGTCTTGGTTGGCTAGGACCTGACAATGACCCGTCGCCGCAGGAGCACCACGAATTTCCACCCAGCGACCCATGGGCCGCCGCTGCCTCTCGAACGACTCGTGGGACCACCCGACTTCGATGTCGTATCCCTTTGGACGTACACCGCGGCAACGGTCGCTCCAGGTGCAGTGAAAGCCATGATCCCCCTACAATGGACCTGTGAATCATCGGCTTCGCCAAGACCTGCAGGTCGCATTGCTGCTCCTTTTTTCCTGGGGGCTGCCGGCCTGTTTCGATGGGGAGCTGCCGCCGGGACTGAACATCGCCTGCGAAGAAGATGACGATTGTCCTGCCGCGTTTTTGTGCAGTCCCAAGCTCGCCCGCTGCGTGGTCGAGAGCGCGAAAAATGGTCCGTCTCCGTCCCTGACGGGGCCGGCGGAAATCTCACCTGCAAAGGCGCGCGCCGGGGATACGGTGGAGGTTACCTTCCGGGTCAGCAGTGAACTCGGGCTCCCCCCTGCAGTGTCCCTTGAACTCGGCGATGACGTCGCAGCGTTGACACAGCTGCCCACCTCTTCTCCAGGCTCATTTACCTATTCCTACCAGGTCACCGGCGACGAGCCAGAGGGACGTCGCGTGCTCTCCGTGACACTCACCTCTGCCTGGGGCGATTCGTCTTCAGGTCTCTTGCTCGGAGCGGTGTTTTTCGATTTAGCAGCCCCTCGAGCCATAAGAGTCACGCAGTCGACGAACCTGGTGCGCGCGGGGGTATCGATCGACGTCGACATCGAGCTCAATGAAGAGGTAGTGCTCAGCGAGACCCATGTCGCGCTACAGAGCGCTACTGGGGTAAGGCACGCGCTGCGGTCCCTCGGCGATACCGAGAGCGTCATGTCGACGACCTATCATGGTGCCTTCGTTCCAGACGGCAGCGAGGAGGAGGGTGCGCATGTACTTCAACTCGTCACCGTCGACGCGGTAGGGAACGAGGCGCGATACGATGAGCTCGCCAGCGTCACCTTCGACTTCACGCCGCCGCGC
>JBMTAX010000842.1:0-1741 GCA_049429145.1 Myxococcota bacterium | reverse complement strand
GTCCTGCGTACTCGACCCTCACTCCGGCGGGCAGTGGAACGCGCTCCCTCACCAATCGTTGGACGTCTTCCACCACGCCCCGCAAGTCGCGACCCGCGACGTTGGCAGTGACCACCATTCGTCGCTCGACGTTCTCTCTCAGCACATAGTTGGGGCCGCGCGATGCCGTCACCTCGGCAAACGCCGAGAGCGGTACCACAGCGCCCAGCGGTGTCGGCACTCGGGTGGCCTTGACGGTATCGAGCGACTGACGCGCATCTTCAGCGTAGCGCACCACTACGTTGGCAATGGTACCGGATTCGTAAACCCGGCCAGCCTCGGAACCCCACAGCGCTGTGCCCGCCGCCTGCGCTGCTTGCCCCGGGGACAAGCCATACTGAGAAGCCGCGTGCCGGTCGATGTGCACGATCACTTGCGGCACGTTGACCATTTGCTCCACGTTGAGGTCCACGAGGCCCGGCACCTCGGCGACCGCTGCCCGCACGCGCTCTGTGTGGATGCGAAGGTCGTCGAGATTCTCACCGATGACCTTGATCGAGAGCGCGGCCCTCTGGCCAGAAATCATATGGTCGATGCGGTGTGAGATGGGTTGTCCGATGGTGAATTGCACGCCGGGGACAGAGGCAAGTCGGTCGCGGATGTCGGCGAGCAGCTGGTCTTTGTCGCGCGGGTCATCGCGAAGTCGCACGTCGATCTCTGAAGCCTCTACCCCCTGTACGTGCTCATCCCGCTCGGCACGGCCAGTTCGTCTCGCTGTGGAGACGACGGCAGGATCGGCGAGCAGCGCCCTCTCTGCGAGGGCGCCCAAGGTATTGCTCTGCTCGAGAGAGGTGCCTGGCAATGTGACCGCCGCGATGGTCAGACTGCCCTCATTGAACTCTGGCAGGAAAGAGCGGCCCGCAAATCCCAGGCAGAGGATGGCTATGCCGATAGCCACCCCGGTCCCTGCCACCACGGTGCGGGGAGATTTGAGGGAAAAGGATAGAGCTGGTTCATAAAAGCGCAGAATGTGCGTCATCAGAGGTGGCTCCTTGCCAGAGGCCTCGATCGACTTGGGCAGCAACAAGACACTCATCGCTGGTGTCACCGTTACTGCCACCAGCAACGAGCTCGCGATGGAGACCAGGTAGGCGACACCGAGAGGCAAGAGCAGTCGGCCCTCGAGCCCCTCGAGGAGGAGCAAGGGCAGAAACACAATCATCAGAATGGCCGTGGCGCTGACAATGGAAGCGCGAATCTCACGGGATGCCTCGAGCACCGTGAGCGGTATGGACTTGCGCTCGGGTTCGGCGTGCCGAATACGCTCGCGCAAACGCCTCGCCACGTTTTCCACGTCGACGATGGCGTCATCTACCAGCTCTCCGATGGCGATGGCGAGCCCGCCGAGGGTCATGGTGTCGAGGGAGAAGCCGAACACGTCCAGAATAATGACTGATAAGAGCAGCGAGAGGGGCAGAGCTACAACGCTGATGAACGTGGGTCGGAAGCTCCACAGGAAGAGAAAGAGTACCGCGACGACGAGGAGCGCTCCATCTCGGAGGACGCTCATCAGGTTGGCGATCGCCGTCTCGATAAAATCGGCTTGGCGAAAGAGGTCACGATGCACCTTCATGCTTCGCTGCGAGAGTGTCGGGGCGAGAGCATCGAGGGCGTCATCTACCCGGCGCGTGACGGCAAGCGTGTCAGCGTCGGGCTGCTTGACGATGCTAAGTACCACAGCAGGCTTGCCATTGTAGCTGCC
>JBMTAX010000841.1:0-1743 GCA_049429145.1 Myxococcota bacterium | reverse complement strand
CGCACGCGCCCGTGGAGGAGCGATGTTGCCATCGGCTCAGGGCAGGTCGGTGGTTGCCTCCGGATCGATTCCGTAGCGCTCGATCGCCTGCTGTACGAGGGCTGGCTCGATGCTGCCCTCCTCAGCAAGGGCCGCGAGCACACCGACGACCACGTGTTCCTTGTCGATCATGAAATGCCTTCGTAGTGCAACGCGTGAGTCGCTGCGCCCGAAGCCATCCGTACCCAGACATGAATAGCGACCCGGCACCCAGCGGGCGATCTGCTCCGGGACCTGGGTCATCCAGTCGGTGACGGCGACAAATGGACCCGCTTGCCCACGCAGGCTCTCCGTGACGAAGGGAACCCGTTTCGGGGCGGTGGGGTGCAAGCGGTTGAACCGATCACACTCCATCGCTTCCCGCCGCAGTTCGCTCCAGCCGGGAGCACTCCACACGTCGACGGCGACATCCCAATCCTGCGCGAGCAAGGCCTGCGCCTCGAGCGCGATGGGCATGGTGCTGCCGCTGGTGAGCAGCTGCGCCGGGTGAGAGCCTCCTGAGGCTGCCTGGTATTTGTAGAGGCCCTTGACGACGAGACTCTCATCGAGGTCCTTCGGCATCGGCGGCTGCACCACCGGTTCATTGTAGACCGTCAGGTAGTAAATCACGTCTTCGGGGTTCTCCCCGACCATGCGGTTGACGCCATCCTCGAGGAGCACAGCGATCTCGTAGGCGAATGATGGATCCCACGAGCGCACTGCTGGATTCGTCGCTGCGATCAGTAGGGAGTGTCCATCTTGGTGTTGAAGCCCCTCGCCGTTGAGGGTCGTACGGCCCGCTGTTGCCCCGAGGAGGAAACCACGTGCACGTTGGTCGGCTGCGCTCCAGATAGAGTCGGCGGTGCGCTGGAAGCCGAACATCGAATAGAAGACGTAGAACGGCAGGAACTGCTCTCCGACGGAGGCATAGGCGGCACCGGCGGCTGAGAACGACCCTACCGAGCCTGCCTCGCTAATACCCTCGTGGAGGATCTGGCCGTCGGTAGACTCCACGTAAGAGAGCAGCAGGTTGCGATCGACCGGGTCGTAGCTCTGTCCGTGGGGCGAGTAAATCTTGAGCGACGGGAAAAAAGCGTCCATGCCAAAGGTGCGGGCTTCGTCGGGGATGATCGGCACAATGCGAGGGCCGAGATCTTTCTCGCGCAGCAGGCTGCGCAGCACCCGCACAAACGCCATCGTCGTCGCCACCTCGGCCGTGCCTGACCCGCGCTTCAGCTCTGCATACGCGGACTTCGGCGGCAAAGCGAGAGGACGATTGCGCACCACACGACGAGGAAGTGAGCCACCGAGCGCCTCACGACGCTCTCGAAGGTACCTCGCCTCGACGCTGTGCTCCCCTGGATGCGCGTAGGGGGGGCGACCGCTGTCGAGCTGGGCGTCACTGATGTCGAGGTGGAGACGATCGCGGAACGCCTTGAGCGCGTCCGTCGTCATCTTCTTCATTTGATGGGTAGCATTTCGCGCCTCGAACTCGGGTCCGAGGGTCCAGCCTTTCACGGTCTGGGCGAGGATAACCGTTGGTTTCCCTTCATGCTCCACTGCCCGTTGGAAAGCCGCATAGACCTTTCGGTAATCGTGTCCGCCGCGGGACAGGCGCGTGAGCGCGTGGTCGTCGAGATGACTGACGAGAGCCTTCAGTCCCGGTGTGTGGAAGAAGCGCTCGCGAATGTACGCGCCTTCTTCCGCGGCATTGGTCTGGAATTG
>JBMTAX010000840.1:0-1743 GCA_049429145.1 Myxococcota bacterium | reverse complement strand
AGCTAATGACGGCCGCATCGGCAGTGGTCCGTCCACGCAGCGGCGACGAGGGCGGCTCATGGAGGCCGCCAAACAGACCTCCGGCAGGTCGCTTCTCGAGCCAGACCCACTCTTCGTCATAGACGACGGCGCAGACGATACGCAGCGACGTGCGCGCACGCTTCGGCAGCTTCACGGGGCGCAGCGGTACCGTCGATCTCGCATAGGCAAGGCAGCGCGCTTGCCACGGGCATTTCTCGCAGGCAGGCGACCGAGGCGTGCAGACCAAGGCCCCAAGTTCCATCAGGCCCTCATTGATGCCTGCAGGGTCTCCTGCGGCACCAATCAGTCCGTCAACCCTGGATCGCGCGGTGGCATGGGAGTGAGGGGTCCCCACCGGTGACTCATAGTCAAAGAGGCGGCTTAGGACCCTCAGTACGTTCCCGTCGACAACCCCCTCCATGCGCCCGAAGGCGAGGCTCGCGATGGCCGCGGCAGTGTAAGGCCCAACTCCCGGCAAGGTGCGGAGTTCGGCAGCGGTCGAGGGAAACTCGCCACCCCACTGGTCCATCACGACCTGCGCGGCGCGGTGAAGGTTCCGACCGCGACTGTAGTAGCCGAGCCCTGACCAGAGGCCGAGCACCTCATCTTCAGCGGCCGCGGCCAGAGACGCGACCTCGGGGAAGCGCGCGAGAAACCTCTCGTAGTAGGGAACGACAGTGGCGACCCGTGTCTGCTGCAGCATGATCTCACTCAGCCAGACCCGGTAGGGAGAGCGATCCTCTCGCCATGGCAGCGTGCGCTTATGGACCGCGAACCACTGCACCAACTCTTGCCCCAGCGCGCGGAGCGGCTCGATATGCTCGACGGAAGTACAATCAGACAGGTGCATCGCGTCTTGGACCGTGGTCGAAAGTGCGAGAAAATACAACGCAGCGAGGCCCCTGGTCCGGCAGACTGCTAGGGCATGGCTCGCGGGAGTGATCAATGTCGGGTGTGAGTGAACCGAGCAACGAACCGAATGCTTCCCGGGAATCTGGACCGCATCGCATCGCCGCCGGCCGAGCCGCAGAGGCGTTGCGCGCTCTCGACGAGACACAGCGATGGATCGGCCAGCTCGGCCATATCCGCGAGGCGACAGCCGAGCTCGTGCTCGAAAATCGGCGGCTCCACCAGGACAATGTGCGTCTGTCGAGAGCCCTCGTCGACCAGTCGAGCTCCGAGCACCGACAGACCCCCTCGGCAGAGGTGGAACATCTCGATTCCGAACGTCGTCACTGGCAAGAGCAGGCAGCAAATCTTGCCGAGTACTCTCGCCAACAACAGCAAC
This sequence comes from Myxococcota bacterium, assembly GCA_049429145.1. Lineage (GTDB taxonomy): Bacteria > Myxococcota > UBA727 > UBA727 > CAYLZW01 > JBMTAX01. The sequence goes on along the minus strand of JBMTAX010000840.1, from coordinate 434 downwards.
AACTCACCCACCTCAGCGAACTGCTCGCGACCACAGCCACGCTGCATCACAGTCACGAGCGAGACGAACTCGCCGCTGCCCTCACGAAACTGCTGCGGCAGATCGAGAGCGTCGACGCGTTCGCCGTCGTGGAGCGGGAAGAAGATGACACCTGGAACGTGTTGGCAGAGCATCGTCTCGACGAACGCCTGCCGAGCACCGCAGTGGTGCCCGAGGGGCTATTGCTCCAGGCGATCGAGACAAAGGTCCCATCCCTGCATGCCGCGCACGGGCCAACGCCCGACGAGATTACCGCGGTGATCCCGCTGGTGGAAGGCGAACAGGCTACGGGGGCCATCGTCATTTTCGAATCAGAGCTCGCCGTCGGGCCACTGACACCTGACGAGGTAGACAGGCTCTTGCTCATCGCCCACCACATCGCTGCGGCCCTCGCC
>JBMTAX010000839.1:0-1746 GCA_049429145.1 Myxococcota bacterium | reverse complement strand
CCATCAGTGGGATCCTCCTGCCATGGAGCGCGGCAACACGAAGACGACAGCAAAGGGGAACAACCGTGGATCCGCGTCCGCGTAGCGGTGGCGGATGCGATCTGTCTCGCGGTCTATCTCCTCCGGGATGGAGGCGAGTCGGGCCTGGAGAGAGACCACGTCTCGTTCGAGCTGTTGACGCTCGTCGAGGCTGAACAGCTCAAGTTGGCCCTCCGGTTCCGCGAGTTCTTCCTCGATCCGTCTTGCAAGTTCGTTCAAAACCGCTGCGACGTCGTCGATCTCCCGCTCCCTGCGAGCGGCGAGACGATTCTCCAGCGTTTGGGTACGTTCGCGCTCGCGAGCCGAGAGGGCACTCGCAACGCCTGTTTCGAGCCGCTCCCACAGCTCGGCTAGCCGGTTGGTCACGCCATCGGCGACGGTGCTGTCGGCCATCGCTTCGAGGATCCGGTCGAGTTCTGCGCGCGTGTCGAATCGTCGGAAACGTCCTTCTGTGATGGTGCCACCCGCGGAGAGGATCTCCTCGTGGATACGCTGAGCGTCCCCACCAAGAACGACCAGCCTCCCGAACGCGACTACTGCTGGTGTGTTGAGCAAGTTGTCGTCAACCACTCGGACGGTGACCCGATGGAGATCACCTGAGGACGCCGACCACGCGTTGGCTCGCAGCAGACGGAGACATCGCTGGACGAGCGGATGATTGAGATGCGCGAGAACCACGTCGGATCGATGGTCACAGAGGGCCTGGTCGAACACGATCGGCCGTACCCGCCGCGAGTGAGGGTCCTCAAGCCCTTCCAGTAGACGTTGCCACGTGCCGCGAAGGGTTGGCACTTTCCAAGCCTGACCAGCTGGCAAGCCTGGTATTTCAACCGGTTCGAGCGGGGGCTGCTTGGCCAGCGCGAGCGCGACGTGGACAACGTCGGCGACGGCATCTGGAGTCAGGTCGAGTTCTCGCCGGGTCGCCTGGAGCCGCTGGCGGAGGTCTTCGATGTACTTGCCCCACTCCCGTTCGCGCTTGAGGATCTTCTTGTCGAGTCGCTCCCCCTCCTCCGCATGGCGCGTGTCCAGCCAGGTACGTCGGCGACCTACGAGGGCCTCCTCCACCTGCTCAGCGATGACGGGGCCGACCTTGCCAAGGTCTTCGCGGATCTGGTCGACCTTCTTGACCGCTCGGTATAGGAACTCCAGGTCGCCGGCGAGATCACCGGGCGAGATGTCGGGGTCAGGAGTGTCGTGGTCGTAGCCAGCTGGAACGAAGTGGAAGATGTCGACCTCGTCTCGCTGCTGGCCATATCGGTCGATGCGGCCGTTACGCTGCTCCATCACGTTCGGGTTCCAGGGGATTTCGACGTGAATGAGCTTTGAGCAATGGTTCTGCAGGTCGATGCCCTCGCTTGCTGTGTCTGTAGCGAGCAGGATTCTCACCTCTGCACCCTTTTCGGAAGGGTGTGCCTGGAAGGCCTGCTTGATTTTTTCGCGTTCGACCAGATCCATGCCTCCATACATGGTCTGAAGCCGACCACCCTCTGCGAAGCCCAAGTTGGCAAGGTGATGGAAAAGATAGTTCTGTGTCGCTCGATATTCCGTGAAAATGATCACGCGCTCGTCAGACCAGCGTCCCTTCGGCCTGATGTGCGTGTCCAGCCAATGGACGAGTGCTTTGACTTTTGCATCTGGGCGATTTGCAGCTGTCTCGGCATTCCTTCGCAATGTCCTCAGTTGGCCTAGGCGTTCGTTGTTGAGTGG
>JBMTAX010000838.1:0-1747 GCA_049429145.1 Myxococcota bacterium | reverse complement strand
GGTCTCGAAGGAGACGCGACCGATGGGGGCGTGCACAATGCCGTTCTTCTCGACACGGAACTCGATCTTTCCGCCTTTCGCCTCTTCCACGGCGCGCTTGACGTCCATGGTGACGGTACCGACCTTCGGGTTCGGCATGAGTCCGCGGGGGCCGAGCACGCGGCCGAGGCGGCCTACCACGCCCATCATGTCGGGGGTCGCGATGACCTTGTCGAAGTCGAGGAAGTTCTCGTTCACGATGCGGTCATGCAAGTCATCGGCACCGACCACGTCGGCGCCAGCCTCTTGTGCCTCGGTGGCCTTCGCGCCCTTCGCGAAGACGGCCACACGCACCGTCTTGCCGGTTCCGTGAGGCAGCACCACCGCGCCACGAACCATTTGGTCGGCGTGACGAGGGTCGACACCGAGGTTCAACGCCGCATCGACGCTCTCGTCAAACTTCGAGGTCTTGCAGCCCTTCACGAGTTTCAGGGCCTCTTCGACCTTGTAGCGGTGGAGACGGTCGACCCGCTTGAACGCAGCGGCTCTCTTCTTGCCCAGCTTATGAGCCATGTTTCTGTACTCCCGTGGTGCCAACGACGCCCAAATGGCGTCTCCCACTTCAGTGAATGGTGAGATGAAGGTCAGTCGACAACGTCGATGCCCATGGAGCGGGCGGTGCCGGCGATGATGCGAGAGGCGGCCTCGATGTCGTAGCAGTTGAGGTCGGGCAACTTGGTCTTCGCGATGTCTTGCACCTGCGCCATCGTGACTTTGCCCACACGCTCTTTGCCGGGGTTCTTGGCTCCGCCACCGGGCTTTTTGTCCATCTTCAGGCCCGCGGCCTTCTTCAGCAAGACCGCCGCGGGCGGGGTCTTGGTGACGAAGGTGAAGGACTTATCCTGGTAGACGCTGATGACGACGGGGATGGTCATACCGGCCTGGTCCTGCGTGCGAGCGTTGAACTCCTTGCAGAAGCCCATGATGTTGACACCATGCTGACCGAGTGCGGGACCCACGGGCGGCGAGGGGTTCGCCTTGCCGGCGGGACACTGCAGCTTTACGTACGCGACGACCTTCTTGGCCATGTTCACTCCCGGTGGTGCTATCGACCTGCCAACCGACAGATCTCCCACGTATGTTCGAAGGGTAGACGGAAGGCGTGTGCCGGAGCTTTTCGCGCTTGGCAAGAGGGTTGTGCACGCCCGCGCATCAAAAGGTCGACGGGGAGGACCGAAGACAACATCATTGCATGAGCTCCCATGCGAAACGGCGCCCGTGTGGGCGCCGTCGCTCGTCGTCAGTGTCGGGAGACGGAGTTCACGCCGTCTTCTCGACCTGCCCGAAGTCCAGTTCGACCGGTGTGGACCGACCGAAGATGCTGACGAGGACGCGCACCTTGCCCTTCTCGGGCTTGACCTCTTCCACGGACCCGTTGAAGTTCGCGAACGGGCCCTCGTTGACGCGAACGCGGTCGCCAACTTCGAACTCGACCTTGGGGGACGCCTTGGCCACGCCCTCGACGAGCTGCTGGGTCAGGCGACGCACCTCAGCCTCGCTGATGGCGGGCGGCTTGGTGGCGCTACCGACGAACCCGGTCACCTTCGGCGTGTTCTTCACCAGGTGCCAGGTATGGTCGTTGAGTTCCATCTGCACGAGCATGTAGCCAGGGAAAAACTTACGCTTGGAGGTTCGTTTCGCCCCGGCACGAACCTCCTCCACTGTTTCCATGGGGATGAGAACCTCGCCGAACTGCTCGTCGAGGTTG
>JBMTAX010000837.1:0-1748 GCA_049429145.1 Myxococcota bacterium | reverse complement strand
GGCACGCATCCACACTGCGTGTTGCGGTGGGCGAACCGTTGGGAGAAAGGGGTCAACGGGGTCTACGGGGCGCAGTTCGATCGGGCGTTCGGCGAGAACGCGTACCTGCAGCCGCGGCGGTAAGCGCTCCGCGTGACGCCGCCACAGCTCCAGTTCGCTTGGCAGCTCATCGGGAAGCGGCACATTGGGCATGGTGGCCCCATGGGAGAAACCCTCTTCGATGCGCTGAAAGGAAGCGGTGAGGTGAAAGATGGACTTCTCATTCTGAGTGGCCACCACCCTCCTCGTGGTGAAACTCCCGCCATCGCGGATTCGGTCAACGTCATAGCGAACCGGCGCCGCGGCATCGCCTGGCCGTAAGAAATAGGCTTGCAGCGAATGCACCTGTCGCGCCTCGTGCACGGTCTGCACCGCAGCGCTCAAGCCTTGTCCGAGCACTTGTCCCCCAAAGACCTGTCCCCACCCGAGGTCTTGGCTCTGTCCCAGAAACCGATCGTCGCCGAGGGGCTCGAGCCGCAGCAGAGAGACAAGCTCGTTCAATGACGCTGACACACAGGCTCCACAGCCACCACGCGTTGCGGCCAGATAATGGGACGAGTGGCGACGGCTGCCCACGAGCCAGCGCCCGAGGATCGCTTCCGTGCCCTGACTACGCTAGGGTCGTCACATCAAGGACGTAAATGGCCTCGGAATCAGGGAGATGCGCCGATGGGGTTCTTTGCCGTAGTTGTCGCGGTGACGACGTCGGTTCTTGCGTCGTCGACGAATAATCCTGCCCTGCCAGCCGGCGCGCTCACGTCTCCGGACGAGGTGCCCCCCGCTGTGGAAAGCCGCGTCGAGGCTGAGCCTGGTGCAAGGACGAAGGTCTTGCTCCCGGAGTTCCGGTCTCCTGACAGCAGCCTCGGCGAGGGTGACCTCGAAATGATGACCGGCGTCACGGCATTATATCTCGGCAAGGTTCGCGGTCTTGCGGTGTTGTCGATGTCTGAGATGGAAGACTTGCTCACTCTGGAGGAAAGCAAAGCCCTTGCCGGCTGTGATGGTTCGAGCAGCTGCCTCAGCGAGGTGGCCAATGCACTCGACGTACAACTCGTAGTGCGAGGGGCGGCGACCCGCGTCGGTCCGCGGCTCTCGGTGCAGCTCTCGTTGCTCGACGTCAAAGGGGTGGAGTCACTCGCGCGGGTCTCGGTAGAGAGCCGCAGCGTGCAGGACCTCAGTATGGAGCTGAAGCGCGGTGTACACGAACTCACGGCAGCCTTTGGGGGAATCCCCGGGTATACAGATAGCCCTCGTCACCGCACCCCTCTCGCCGAGAAGGTGAGCCAATGGGCGACCCACCCCGACGTGCCTGCATTGGTGGCGACCTTGGGCATCGGCCTTGGTTCTATTTGCGTTCCAGTGATCCCTTGCATGCCCCTGGTGCAAGGTCTGCTGCTCGGCCTCTATGGCGATGACATCGCCGGACGAGATTACCCGCGGTGGTGGTGTGGCTCCCTCGCAGGGGGGCTCACGCTTATTACAGGCGCAGTGACGGCAGCGCTGTTGCAGAGCCAGGCGAACCAGATTGAACGAGAGGCAGCCCGTGCCAATGTGGGCTTGGTCAATGCGAGTGTCGTCTCCTTCGCGGCGGGCAGTGTTGCATTCTTCACGCTTTTCGTGCTCCAGCCAGTCGCGGTGTGGCTCGGGGCCACGTGGGGGGCACGAGATACGCGTACCGTGTTCGAGGAGGCACCGGCCGCGGAGGTGAC
>JBMTAX010000836.1:0-1750 GCA_049429145.1 Myxococcota bacterium | reverse complement strand
CGTGCTACGGCTCCTTTCGCGCCGCGCGTTCCGTACGTTGAAGTGTGCAGTGCTCGTCGGGGGAACCTTCTTCCCTGGTGCAGTCGCCATGACGCGCCTCATCTCGGCCTTGCCTGCGTCTCGTCGAAATACGCCCTATGGACGGCAGACCCTCGAGCCTGGTGTGCCCGCTGCGATCCTCTACACCTCGGGCTCCACCGGCGTTCCGAAGGGTGTCGTCTTCACCCACTCGATGATGGGGGGGCAGCAACGCGCCATCCGCGCCATGCTCGACTACAGGGCGGGCGAGGCCCACGTGGCCTGCTTCCCCCCTTTCGCCCTCATCGCCGCTTCGCTTGGCATGAGCGCCATCGTCCCTGAAATGGACGTGACGAAGCCGGCGCGCACGGACCCTGAGCGCGTTCTCGACGCTTTTCGCAGTTTTGGCGCCCGCAGCGGATTTGCCTCGCCCGCCCTGTGGGAGCCCTTCTCCCGCCACCTCGAAGCCACCGAGCAAAAACTCCCCGGCGTGACGCGCCTCGCCACGGCGGGGGCGCCGGTGCAGCCTGCGCTGCACGAGCGCTTGTTGCAGGCGCTCCCTGACGGTGACGTCTTCACTCCCTACGGCGCCACAGAAGCTCTCCCCCTGAGCCATATCGGTGGGCGCGAGGTCTTGTCCCGCACCGCCGCGCTCACCCGCGACGGAAAAGGCACCTGTGTGGGGCGGCCGATCGCGGAGGTCGAGGTTCGGATCATCCCCATCAGCGACGAGCCCATCGCCACTTGGAGCGACGAGCTCGCTGTCCCTCGCGGCGTGGTGGGCGAGATCTGTGTGCGGGGGGCGTTCATCAGCCGGGAGTACGACCAGCGCCCGTCGCACAACGCATCGTCGAAGATTCACGCCGACGACGGCAGTTGGTTCCACCGCATGGGTGACTTGGGTTACCTCGACGACGACGGCTACCTGTGGTTCTGTGGCCGCAAGGCGCACCGCGTCGTCACCGACGACGGGCGTACGTTGTTTTCGGTACCCGTGGAGGCGCTCTTCGAGCGTCACCCGAAGGTGTACCGCGCAGCGCTCACGTGGCTCGGCGAGCGACCGCGGCAGACCCCGGTGGTCTGTGCGGAACTTGAGCCCGGCAACAAGGCGTCGCCTCAGCTGTTGCGAGAACTCGAAGAGCTCGCGGCCAGCCACCCTGTGACTGTAGGCATCACGCGCTTCCTCGTGCATCCGGGCTTCCCTGTGGATCGACGACACAATGCGAAGATCGAGCGGGAAGCACTCAGCCGATGGGCGGCGCAGCAACTCTCCCGCGGAGGCAAATGATGCGAGCGCTCGTCACTGGCGCAGGTGGTTTCGTCGGGGGCGCGCTCGCACGAGCCCTGCAAGCACGTGGTGACGACGTCGTGACCTTGCAGCGCAGCCCCGTGCCTGCCCTGGAGCGCGATGGCATTCGCTGCCTGCGCGGCGATATCGGACAGCGCGACGACGTCATGCGGGCTGCAACGGGATGCGATGTCGTCTTCCACGTCGCTGCCAAAGTTGGCGGCGCTGGGGCACGACGTGATTTCGAGCGCATCAACGTCGACGGAACGCAACATGTACTCGATGCGTGCGGGGCCGAGGGGGTTCGTCGCCTCGTGTTCTGCAGCTCACCCTCGGTGGTCGACGCTCCTGAAGGAGTCGAATTCGTCGACGAGAACGTGCCCTACGCCGCCCGTTATCTCGCCGACTACCCTCGCACCAAGGCAATGGCAGAGCAGCTGGTGC
>JBMTAX010000835.1:0-1750 GCA_049429145.1 Myxococcota bacterium | reverse complement strand
GCGAGGAAGTGCGCGAGTTCGAGGCGCGCGCAGGATGCGCGCGACCACGCGATCCGCTGCGTCCACGAGCCCCTCGGCGCGCCAGCGAGCGCAGCTCAGCAAAAAGCGCGGGAGAGGGAGCGCCCACGCATCGGGTGCCCGCGCATAGAGGTCGATGACCGACAGCCCCGTCTTGGCCGAGGCCAAGAGCAGTTGGGCCTCGGGACTGGGCAAGACGAAGAAACTGGCGTCGGCCCGACGATAAAACGACGCACCGAATGGCTCTATGCGCATCAGGTCGGGAGCCGCCAGCTTGGGAGGCCCCGCGCCTCGCTCGGTCTCGATCGCGTTCACGGCCTCCATGACGCGGACCGCCTCAGCAACTCGGGAGAGCGACCGTCAAGCGATCGGGATCGCTCAGCGCCTCATGCCCCTCGATGTCCGTACCCCTCAGCCACGTCTCGGCATAAGGACCACCCAACTTTTCGGTCAGCGCGGCCTTGGTGCGGGTGACGAAGGACGCGAGGTCGTCTGTGTCGAGGTGTTTTCGAATCTCGCGGTCCGAAAGGTGCCCAGCCTCGTCCGTAACCTTGGTGAACGGAATGAAACGCAGCCAAGAGCCTTCTGCACCACGCAACGCGTCGGTCACCTCGCTGAGATGGGTTCGCCGCTCGCAGTGGAGAGCACGGTAGGCCCAGGTCAAGGCCTCGGCGCCAGCCGGAGTCTGCGCACGGAATTGGGCGATTTCTTGAAGATCGCGGTCAAAGGTGTGGCGGTAATCGATGTGACACTGCGCCTTGTGGGCAGCGTGCGCCCAATCCGCAAAATCTCGCTCATGGGGCTTTACATAGCCGTCGACGACGGACGCAGCCAGGCGCCCGGCGAGGTCATCCTGCGCTGGCTGCGGCCGCGCCTTGGCCTCCTCGGCATCGAGCACACCATCCCGGTTTGCGTCGACATTCCCGAGGGCAGAACGCGCAGCGATCAAGGCGCTCAGCACGCTCTGTACTTCTCCCCCGTTCAGCGCGGCAGGAGCGCTGCGAACCTCGCGGTCCCTCATCTCGTTGCCGCAACCCGAGGCGACGCGGCGGGTCTCCACACGCTTGAAGGCGTCGGTATCCCGCACAGCCCGCAAAGCTTCGAGCGCGCCGGCATCCCCCACGAGCTTCGCAGCCACCTGCTCGAGGTCCACCTGTCCTGCCGCGTCTGTCGACGACGACATGGCGGACTCCAACCGATCGAGGCTCTGCTCGAGACTCGACATCTTGGCCTTTGGAAACTGCGGTTTCGGTGGGATGCGGACCATGAGAACCCTCTCCCCGTCAGGTCGGGATGCACGCGTCGTCACGGGCGGACCGGTCATGACTATCTGGACATAAGACCAACAATGGCGCTTTTCGTAAAGCGGGGGCGATGCATTCACGCATGGCGCGGGGATTACGCGGGCGGTAGCCCGCCGGCGAGGGCAGGGGGTGACATCGGGCGGAGGGCGAGGCGGAGCAGGGCATCGCACCTTACATCCGTCTCCTCTCGTGCAGACTTGCGACCATGGCTTGGCGGCAAAGCGCCAGCCTGCTTACCGCTGCGAGGGCACGATGGTGCCCCAGTGCAGATGGGCTTGGTCACCGAAGGAGTGAGGCAACGCTTGCAGGAGGCCCAGCGAGCCTCGGTGCGTGGCTGTTGCTCACGGGACAAGGCTTGCCTGCCGCCATGTTTGAGTCGGCCCTCGCCGATCTGCCGCAGGTCCTCGGGCAAGGCCCTGCCACGACAG
>JBMTAX010000834.1:0-1756 GCA_049429145.1 Myxococcota bacterium | reverse complement strand
GTCGACGACGCCCGCCATCGAGAGCACGTACACGATCACTGGCGCTTGAATCGCGAGGCCGAAGGCGAGCAGCATCTTCAGGCTAAAGCTGAAGTGTTCTGCCACAGAGAGGGTCATCTCAACGCCGGCGTTGAGGGTGCTCCGCAGAAAGAATTCGAACATGCCCGGGAAGACGGCGAAATAGGCGAAGGCACCGCCAGCGAGAAAGAAGAACGCCCCCGCCCAGACGAATGTCAACACGTACCGTCGTTCCTTGGCGTACAGCCCCGGGGCGACGAAAAGCCACAACTGATAGAGCGTCCAAGGCATGGAGAGGAACACACCGAGGACGACGGCGGCCTTCAACTCGGCGATGAAGTACTCGGCAGGAGAGATGACGACGAAGCGGGGAGTGACATCGAGCGCGCGCGCTGCTGCCTCAACGGGGCGCTTCAAGATAAGGAGCAGTTCAGCAGCGACGGCAAAGGTGCCGAGGGAGACCAGCAATACTCCGGCGGCTGCGCGCATAAGCCTGATGCGCAGCTCGGAGAGGTGCTCCATCAGGCTGAACTCACGACGGTCAAGCCCATCGCTAGCGGCAGATTCGGGCATGCCGTTTTCCGCTGCACGGTCGTAGTTCACGTCGTGGGCTCCTTCTCAGCAACCAATGCAACGTCAGCCTCGGGGACTTGCTCGTCCTTCGTCGAGGTCATGCCCGATATCGAGCCTTTTGGGGAGACAACGTCGTCGCTGCTCATTGTTTCTGCGGTCGAGGACGCCGGACGCGGAGTCGGATCTCGAGCGCGCTTGGTCGGGTCCCCGCCCTCTTCCCCCCGCGCAACGAGATCATCCACGGGGACCGGCCTAAGGGGCAACTCGTCTTCGTCAGCCTTGTGGGGCATCGCCGCAGCGAGTGAATGCTCGAGGTGAGGTGACTCCGGCGACCGAGGAGGAACCTCGACCAAGGGCGCCCGCCTTGCGCGCGGAAGAGGCTCTACCTCATCGAAGAGGAACGCTTGGCGCAGATCATCAGAGGCGCGGCGCATCTCCTGCAGCCCCTTTGCCAAAGCCTTGGCCGCAGCGGGGAGCCTCGTCGGCCCAAGCACAAGCAGGGCGACCACGAGAATAATCAGCAACTCTTGCACCCCGATACCGAACACGTTGTCTCCTCTTTCGTGCCCCACTGCTATCAAGCATCTAGGGCCGCGGCACAAGCCGGTGTGAGGGTGATCGACACCCCGTATGCGCGGACAGCGGACAGCCTTCACGGGGATGAGCTGCTACAAAGTCACCTCGACCCGCAGACAAGCAGCCAGGAGAAAAGCTTTGGCGACGATGATCACGGAGGAATGTATCAGCTGCGGCGCGTGCGAGCCGCAATGCCCTAACGCCGCCATATCGATGGGAGAGGACCTTTACGTCATCGATCCCACCCGGTGCACCGAATGCGTGGGTTTCCACGACGAGGAGCAGTGCGCTGCGGTCTGCCCGGTGGACGTGTGCCTGCCGGACCCTGACCGCGAAGAGAGCGAAGCAGAGCTTCTCTCGCGCGCCAAACGCCTGCACCCCAATAAAGTTTTCCCCGCTGTATTCCCCAGTCGATTCCGCTGAGAAGAACGCACTCAAACGCCGGGTCATCGGACTGGAAAAAAGTGGGGTCTCCAAGCGCACGGGGGGGAAGCGGCTCGGAGACCCCTGCGCCATGAGGGGATGTCGGGGGGGACTGCTCCCTCACAGCGCGCATCCGGTTAATCAATCTTCATGCCAAACATGAAAG
>JBMTAX010000833.1:0-1765 GCA_049429145.1 Myxococcota bacterium | reverse complement strand
GCCTGCACAGAGCGCACCGCGGCCGCCAGCGCATCTTGGCCCCCGGCTGCGGTGAAGCCGATGAGGACACGACGCATCTCATCGGTGGAGGCCACGACGTTGTCGAGGACACGCTGCGCATCCCCGAGCGCGACATTGAGGTCGACGGCGATCGCGCTCTTGATGAAGTCGCCATCGTTCAGCGCGGGTTGGTCTTGCGAGCCGATGCTGATGTCGATGGTTTTGTCGCCGAGGAGCCCCATGCTGTCGACCCTCGCTTCAGAGTCGAGGCGAATGCGACGGAGCATGTCTGCGGGAATGCGCATGACCACGGTGACTTTGCGCTGCCGGGAAGCGCCGATGTGAAGGCTGGTCCCCTCGTCGTTGTTCTTGAGGTCGCGCAGCTCCAGGCGCGTGACCTTGGTGAAGAGAGCGTGCCCTGTGACGGTGGTCTCGAGTTGGTTCACCCGGACCCGCAGATCCTCCATGAGGCCGGACTTGCCGTGTGCGTCCTCACCGTGGACCCGCACAGTGAACTCGAGCAGGCTCCGCGGATCGAAGGCCCGTACGGTCACGTTGACCGCAGAAGGCATGCCGTCGGTCATCGTGATGGGCAGATCGGAATCACCGACCGGCAAGCGCGTCGCGCTCGTCATGGGGAAGAGGGTGTGCTCGGCATTGGCGTCAGGCTCTGGGAGGCGAATGTCACTGACGATGCCCACCTCGTAACCCGCGAGGCGCACCGGGGCACCGACGTTCAAGCCTGACACGTTGGGGAACAGCGCCTTGAGATAGGCGGGCTCCTCGAAGAGCCGGCGCTCTTGCCCGATGAGGAAAATGCTGGCGCTTAGGAGCACGAGCCCGAGGGTAACGAATACCCCCACCTTGATGTCCGTGGATCGCTCTCGCTCTGTGCTCATGGCTCCCATCCGCCCCTTGGCCTGGCCGCTCTCTTTGTCACACTAGCAACCTTCCAAGGGATCCTCGAAAGAACCGCACGACACCCCACCACGTCGCTCAATCTCCGAAGGGTGCTGGGTCCCCTTCCATGAACCCACGCACAAGGGCATCGCTGCCTCGCAGCAACGCTTCGGGGGTTCCGACCGCTCTGACGTGGTGGTCGTACACGAAGGCGACCCTGTCGGCCACCTGGTTCACGGTCGTCATATCGTGGGTCACCACCATGCTGGTGCAGTGAAGTCGATCGCGCAGCGACAGAATGAGGTCACCGATGCGTTTGGTGTTCACAGGGTCGAGCCCCGTCGTCGGCTCGTCGTACAAGATCACCTCAGGGTCGGTGGCGATAGAGCGCGCGAGGCCAACACGCTTCTTCATGCCTCCGGAGAGTTCACCGGGCCGCTTCTGCTCGATGCCGGGGAGACCGACCCAGGCGAGCTTCTCCGCAACGCGAACCGCGATCTCGTCCTCAGCGAGGCCAAGTTGCTCCCGCAATGGATAGGCGATGTTGTCGTAGACGCTCATGGAATCGAACAGCGCCGCGCCCTGGAAGACCATCGCGACCCGGCGGCGTACCGGCAGAAAGAGCCGGTCGTCCACGAAAGCACCCACGTTCTCCCCATCGAACCAGATCTCCCCAGCATCACTCGACAAGAGCCCGATGAGCATCTTGAGCATCACGCTCTTGCCAACACCCGACGGGCCGATCACGCACAGGGTCTCGCCTCTGTACACATCGAGATTCAAGTCGTCGTAGATGACCTGACGCCCGAAGGCTTTGCGCACGCCACGCAAAGAGATGAGCGGCGCCGATGCCGCATCGCGTACC
>JBMTAX010000832.1:0-1767 GCA_049429145.1 Myxococcota bacterium | reverse complement strand
CTTCTATCGCGCGAATCAGCTTTATTTCCTCACGGCCCCGTCTCTGCCCGATGGTACCTCTATCCACGACCAAGTCCTCGTCCAGGGACGTCTTCGTGTCATGGAGGCGGGTGGCAGAGAGGTACCGTGTGCACGAAGCGAGTCAGGGGACGTGGTGCGCTGCAAGAGCTCGCTGTCTTCCGCAGCCATGCAGGTCACCAGGCTGCGGGTCGACAAGGCATTCAGCCGGTGCATCGACCTCTCGCTCCCGCCCCCCGGGGCACAGGTCGAGCTCACCTTGGAAGCGCCACTGGCTCCTCGTGTAAGTGGTCTGCGACTCGGGGTGCCTGATGGGCAGCGGACTACCGCAGGCATCGGGGTGGAGATCATCGTCGACGGGGAGGCGGTCGCCACCACACGCCTCGCAGAGGGCCGCAAGGGGAGTCGATGGTTGCAGTTCCGGTCGCCGATGGAGTCGCTGGTGGTGCGGGCCCACCGGCAGGCGCCTGAGTCGGCCCCGCAAGTCTGCTTGCTTTTCGGCGACGAGGAGTGGCGCAGCGTCGACGCACCAGAGGAGCTGTCGGAGGCAGGGCTCGAGCGGCGCTATTGAGGACCGTTCCCTCGCCGCAAAAGACAGTCCTGAGCGGCGTTCCCAAGCGTCGCCTTGCTGTGTAACAGCCCTGCGTGCCAAAGCTCATCATCCAGATTCCCTGCTTCAACGAGGAGGAGTCCCTCCCCATCGCCCTTGCGGATTTGCCGAGAGAGGTGCCGGGCTTCGATGAGGTGGAGTGGCTGGTTGTCGACGACGGCAGTCGCGACGATACCGTCGCCGTGGCCCTCGCAAACGGCGTCGATCACATCGTGCGGGTGCCGACCAACCGGGGGCTCGCCAATGCGTTTCGCACGGGGCTGCGCGCTTGCCTGAGGCTTGGCGCGGACGTCATCGTCAACACCGACGCTGACAACCAGTACGATGCTCGGGACATCCCGAAGCTCACCGCACCCATTCTGCAAGGAGACGCCGACCTCGTCGTGGGGGCTCGGCCCATCTCGCAGATCGCCCACTTCTCCTGGCGCAAGAAACTGTTGCAGAAGATCGGGTCCTGGGTAGTGCGGGCGGCGAGCCAGACCGACGTCGAAGATGCTCCCAGTGGGTTTCGCGCCATCTCTCGCGAGGCTGCACGCCGGCTCAATGTGTTCTCTGATTACACCTACACCTTAGAAACCCTGATCCAGGCGGGGCACCAGCGGCTGAAGGTGTGCTCGGTACCCATTCGAACCAACGAAGACCTGCGCCCTTCTCGCTTGTTGAAGAGCATCTCCTCGTACGTGCGCTACTCGGCCATTACCATCTTGCGCACCTTCGTCGCTTACAAGCCCTTTCGTTTCTTCGGCGTGCCAGGGCTCGTCTCGCTGCTCTGTGGCGTCGGCGTAGGCGCACGTTTCACCTGGCATTTCGTCGCCGGCGATGGAACCGGTAAAATCCAATCTCTCATTCTCGCCGCCATCCTGCTCGGTCTCGGCTTTTTGTTGCTGCTCCTCGCCCTCATCGCCGACATTATCGCTGTGAATCGCAAGCTGCTCGAGAAGATCGATCATCGGCTCTATGAGTTGGAGGATCGCGTGTCGGCCGCATCTGCGCAGGTGCCGTCCCTGCCCGTCCACGGCGTGAGCCATGCCTCTTCACCGACGCCCGTCGCCGTCGGGAAGGACCGGTGGCGTGAGGTGGCGCATGACTGACGGTGGTACCGAACATCTTCGGCTTCCTGCCGCAGGTCCCGCCGCTGC
>JBMTAX010000831.1:0-1768 GCA_049429145.1 Myxococcota bacterium | reverse complement strand
ATCGGGTGAGCGCAGCAAGCTTCGGAGAGGCGAAGCCTGCCGCCGAGAACGACACGCCCGAGGGCAAAGCGCAGAATCGACGCATCGAAATCGTCGTCGTTCCAGACTTGTCTAGCCTGCCTGGCTTCGACGAGTTGCAGCAACTCCGGTGAGGAGCCTCTTGCAAACTTGGCCTCTAGGGCGCCTTCGGCTTGGTGGTGGGCGCGTCGTCGCTGCGGGCGGGTACGAAGTCGAGGGCCGCGGAGTTGATGCAATAGCGCAAACCAGTGGGGCGGGGGCCATCGTCGAAGACGTGCCCGAGATGTCCGCCGCATCGACTGCACACCACCTCTTCGCGCACCATGCCGTAGCTTCGGTCACGGTGTTGCTTCAGTGACGTGCTCGTCACCGGACGCGTGAAGCTCGGCCACCCAGTGCCCGAGTCGAACTTGTCCGTGGAGGAGAAGAGCGGTTGTCCGCAGCCTGCACAGCGGTACTCCCCAGGGGCTTTCTGCGCATGGAAGGATCCCGAGAATGCGCGCTCAGTGCCCTTTTCACGCAGCACATGGAACTGCTCTTGGGTGAGCTGCTTGCGCCACTCCGCCTCTGGCTTTTCCACCGCGAAGCGTTCTGTCGCCGGGGGTTCGGCGTGTGAGGGCGCCACGCAGCTTCCAGCGAACGTCACGAAGAGAACACCGAGGAGCCTTCTGCGCATGCATCACCTCCATGGGCACTATAGCGCCCACGACGGTGGCGCCACGCTCACCAGATCTGGACACAGCCTTGTCCGGGCCGCCCCGTCTGCAGCAGTGTACTCGTGCCGGCAGGGCTTGACGACGAGCCAAGTGGCCCTGTAACCGAGCCTTGGCTCAGAGCGTCTCACCTTTGTAGCCGTGGTCTTCGCTCGTCCAGACCATTGCGCAACACCTTCAGCGTCACACGGAGTTTTCATGAACAAGCCCACCCTGTTCAGCCTCAGCAGCGCCCTCGTGGTCGCCCTCTCATTCTCTGCCGGTGAGGCCGCGGCCTGCAAAGGCGACAAGACGACTGCCGCCAGCAAAGAGACCCCTGCCGCCGCGACCCCGGCTGCCGCGAACCCTGCCAAAGGCGAGTTTCCGACTCTCAGCGTCGAAGCTCTCGCCGTTCGTATGTCGGGCAGCAGCTTGATGAAAGACCCGAAGGCGGTCACCGTCGTCGATGTGAATGGTGCGCAGACGCGGGAGAAGATGGGCGTTATCCCCGGCGCCGTTCTGCTCAGCTCATCTTCGTCATTCGATATGAAGGTGCTTCCTGCCGACAAGGCCGCAAGTCTCGTGTTCTACTGCTCGAACGAGCGCTGCTCCGCGTCGAAGAAGGCGGCCAAGGTCGCGTCGGAGAACGGTTACAGCGACGTCGCCGTCTTGCCCGCAGGCATCGCGGGCTGGGTCGATGCCGGCTTCAAGACGACGATGCCCCAGAGCTGACACCCTCCGCCGTGGGCTCTACGCCAAGGGCGGCACGTCTCCCATCGGGAAGCGCGCCGCCCTTCTTCGTTTGTCGCGAGTCGCGGTGTCGTCGTGGTGCGCGATAAGTGCCGCGCCCCACGGGAGCATCGCCGGCCCGGGCCGTCCTTACGAGAAGTTCTTTTTGAGAACGCGCTGGGCGCGGCGTGGCCCATCTGCTCCAAGGCTCGTCAGCTTCGAATAGCTCGTGCCCTGTATTTGGTCTTTGAAAATGGACACCACATAGGCGTCCACGAAATCGCCGGCGTCGACGTAGACGTAGACGTCCATGACAAAATAGTCGACCC
>JBMTAX010000830.1:0-1770 GCA_049429145.1 Myxococcota bacterium | reverse complement strand
GGCCACCGCCGCGCGCTCGCGCGCCTCAAAGACCTCACGCACCGCCCCCTCGCCTCCTCGCGCCATGAGCACAGCGAGGTTCCGCTCAGCGTTCTTGCGGAACTGTTGCACCATGCGCAGACCCCTCGGCAGGGGCACCACACGGGCGACGCGGTGGTCGCGGCGGTCACGCTGCTTCTCGACGTAGCCAAGCCGTGCCAATCGCTCGACGAGGACGCTGGTGGTGCTCTGGGCGAAGCCGAGCATCTCCTTCAGCTCGGCCACACTCGCTTGCCCTCGCGAGGCCAGAAAGCTCATCGCGTGGTACTGGGTCAGGGTGAGCTCGCCTCTCGGCCCACCGCGGCTCATGGGCTTGATGAGACGTCGCTGCAGGAGGGCGATGCATTGCTCCGCCCGTACCAACGCCTCGCCGTCGACCTCGAGACTGTCTGGGTCTACATGAAGGGGCTGCGCCATCACTCGTGAGGTCTCCGACCAGGGAGGACGAGGTAGAGCGCGGCCAAGAGGGTGTCAACGACGACAATGCCCCCTTGACACCAAAGGGGGGCAGCATCCATCAAGGTGGTCTATGTATCTCATTCGGGACGCGACAGAAGGAGACCTCCCTGGTCTCGCCCGGCTCGCTCGTAGCTTCAACACGGTGAACCTCCCTGACGACGAAGGGGAGCTAAGGGACATGCTGGACACCACGGTGCGCAGTTTCGCGGGGCGCATCCGTAAGCCAATGGAGCGCGAGTACCTCTTCGTCATGGAAGACACCGAGACCGGCGACGTCATCGGCACTTCGCAAATAATGGCGCAGCATGGCACCCGCGAGGCACCGCATATTTACCTCGATGTGCTCGAGGAGGACCGTTACTCAGACACGGTCGACCGCCTGTTCAAACATAAAGTTTTGCGCATCGGTTTCGATTACGACGGCCCGACGGAAATCGGTGGCCTGGTACTCGACCCGACGTACAGACGTCGTCCTGGCAAACTCGGCAAGCAGCTCTCTTTCGTCCGTTTCGTATTCATGGCGATGCACCGCGATCGATTCCGCGACGTGGTGATCGCCGAGCTGCTGCCTCCCCTTGGCGAGGGAGGACGGTCAGCGCTGTGGGAGGCCCTGGGGCGGCGCTTCACGGGCATGAACTATCGAGAGGCAGACCTCATCTCGAAGCACAACAAAGAGTTCATCCGCAACCTCTTCCCTACAGGAATGATCTACGCGAGCCTCTTCGACGACGAGGCCCAAGAGGTCATCGGCAAGGTCGGCCCCCAGACCGAGGGCGTAAGGCGCATGCTGGAGTCCATCGGCTTTACGCCCGTCGACCGAATCGACCCTTTCGATGGGGGCCCGCACTTCGAGGCCCGCACCGAAGAGCTCTGGCCTGTGACGCAGACACGATGCTGCACTGCCGAGATCGGCGACGGGAGAGACATCGCGGAGGCGCCCGGCGAGTCTGCGGAGGGTCTCGTAGCTTGGGAGCCCCCGAAGAAACTCCAGCGAGGTCACTTCCGCGCGATGTGGAGTGATTTTCGGCACAGCGACGACGGCAAAGTCGAGCTCCCCGCAGAGACGGCTGCGGCGCTCGGGCTCGCCGGCGGCGAGCAGGTTCACGCGCTTACCTTCGCACGACATCTACGCATGTGACGCCAGGCGGCCATGGGGGGCCGTCTCGTCCGGCAGGGTGCGGCAAAATCGACATTCGTCGACTTGCGCACCTGACTCATTCTGCCGGAGGGTCTGTTGCCAGACCCTCCCCCCGTCGAGCAAAGCTCGTCCGG
>JBMTAX010000829.1:0-1775 GCA_049429145.1 Myxococcota bacterium | reverse complement strand
CCCCTCCGTGCTGAAGGGCTTGACGCCCCCTTTGCGGAAGCTGTCATCGACGCTCTTCGCGATCGCGAGCGTCTGTCGCTCGGACAGACCAGAGGCGATGACGAAGACGTCGGCGTAGCCGCATGACCCCGTGACGTCGAGGATTTGGACGTGCTCACCCTTCTTCTCCGCACATAGGTGCGCTGCGGCTTGGGCCAGCTGGAGTGTGGCGAGGGATGCAGGCGCGGGCGGGGGCTCGTCGCGCTGGAGTCGCTCTAGGGTGGGATCTTCTCGCTCGGGGGTCTCTGACTTCGACATTCCCTGCAGCAAAGCAGACGGTGCGGTCCTTGTCATTGCCTCTGTGTCGGCGCCGGTCCCGCGGGCGCAGGTGATGGCCTGGCAGCGGGCGCGGCCAGCGGGAGCCACACCCGCACCTCCGTGCCTTCGCCAGGGGTGGAGCGAATGTCGAGCTCCCCGCCAGCGTGGTCGACGATGCGCTTCACCGTCGCGAGCCCAAGCCCCTTGCCGGGCACCGCATCGGTCCCGCGGTAGCCAGGTTCGAAGACGTGCGGCAAGGCCTGAGCGGGGATGCCGGGGCCGGTGTCGCTGACGGTGAACAGGAAGCCATCCTCTGTTTGTTGGCTGGCCAGGTGCACTTTGCCGCCTTCGCGGCACCCCGCGAACTTCACGGCGTTGTCGACGAGATTCTCGACCACCATGCGGAGCAGACCCGGCGATAACGACACCATTCCGTCGTGGAGTTCGGTCACGAGGGTGACACCTTCCGCGTCGCGGCGCGGCTGTATATCGTCGACCACGGCCTCGATCACCGCGCGCGCATCGCTGGGCCTAGGCAGATGACTCTCCTTGTCGTCGCGCGACAGCTCTAGCAGCCCGTCGACCATCGCGGCAGCCGCGCCGAGGGTGCGACGGAGCCGACCGGCGGTCTCCTTCACTCGCCCCGGCTCCAGCGAGCCTCGTTCCAGCGCGCTCGCTATGAGCAGCGGCGGGCCCAGCAGATTGCGCAGGTCGTGGGCGATGCGCCGGGCGTACGCATCGAGGTCGACGTTGCTGGTAGCGACCCGTTCGAACGCGTAGGTCGCCTCCATGCGGGCTTTGCTCACCCGCCACATGTAAGCCCACGCGAGAAAAATCAGCCCGAGCATGCCCCCCACGAGCGCCATCGAGAGACGTAGCGACTCTCGCACCCGTCCCCGCGTTTTGAGGAGTCGCCGCGCATTTTCGGCCTGGTGGAAGTCGGCGAAGCCATCGATCTGCGCTTGCACCTCGAGCATGAGCGGCACTGTCCCGCGGAGACGTTCCCGCGCGGTCTCTCGGTCGTCGCCTCGCAGCGCTGCGGCGACCTCTGCCAGCATGGCACTGAGCGCCGCTGTGTCCGCTTCCAGCAGGCGCCAGCGCTCAAGCTCGAGTTCGGTCAGTAGGTCGTTCAGGGAGCGGGAGCCACCCTCCCTGCGTGCGGCTGCGCGCTCGTAACGGGCAAGATGCACGGCGACCAGCGCGACAGGACCTTCCCCGGCTTGGGCCAGCGCGGCTTGCTCACGGGCGAGCTGCCTGCCCTGGTCAGCAATGAGGAACGTCGAGCTGTCGGAGAGCTGTGCGACCCGGGTGAGTTGCTGCTGTGAGCGCTGAAACGACCACCACGCCACACCGACGAGCACCAGCGACAAGCATCCCACAACTGCGGCGCCCGCGTGCAGCACCATGCGCGGGCTGAGACCTCTGTGCGCTCGGTGTCTCCTCTGCAAACCAGAAGGTGGGTCTTGCGGACGAGCCAT